>NZ_JBGMOE010000070.1:0-96997 GCF_041424195.1 Tardiphaga sp.
CTGATCGCGCTCAGCGAGGCCTATCCGGACCTCAAGGCCAATGCGAACTTCCAGCGGCTGCAGAGCGAACTCTCGGACATCGAGAACAAGATCGCGGCGTCGCGCAGGTTCTTCAACAATGCCGTGTCCGAATACAACACCGGCATCCAGCAGATGCCCGCAGCTTTGTTTGCCGGCACCTTCGGCTTCCACCCGAAGGAGTTCTTCGATCTCGGCGAGACCCGCAAGGAGGTCGAAGCCGTGCCGCAGGTCAAGTTCTGATCGCGGCCTGAACCGAGCAGCGCATCATGGCCGCCTATGGTCTCTATACGCATATTGCCTCGAACAAGACGCGTTCGATGCTGCTGCTCGCAGGGCTGTTCCTGCTGATCTATGTGATGGTATTCGCCGGCGCGCTGATCGGCGAGGTGGTGGTCAACAGCAACGGCACGGTTGCGTATTACATCAACGCGGCAACGCGCGACCTGATCAAGGCCTTGCCGATCGCCACCATCGGCGCGGTGCTGTGGATCATCATTGCCTATTTCTTCCACCAGAAGATGATCGACGCCATCACCGGCAGCGAAAGCGTGACGCGGCAGCAGCAGCCGCGGCTCTATAACCTGCTTGAAAATCTCTGCATCTCGCGCGGCATCCCGATGCCGAAGCTGAAGGTGATGAACAGCGACGCACTGAACGCTTTCGCCACCGGCCTGAACCCCAGGCAATATGCAATCACCGTCACCACCGGCCTGATGCGCGCACTCAACGATGACGAGATGGAAGCGGTGCTCGGCCATGAGCTGACGCATATCCGCAACGGCGACGTGCAGTTGATGGTGGTGGCCGTCATCATCGCCGGCGTGGTCGGCTTTGCAGCCGAACTGTTCTTCCGGATATTCATCAATTCCGGCTTCGACTTCCGCAGCAGCCGTTCGTCGCGATCGTCATCCTCATCCAGTGACAACAAGAATTCCGGTGGCGGTGCGATATTCGTCATCATCATCGCCGTGGCACTGATCGCGCTGGCCTGGGGCCTGTCGCTGGTGGTGCGCTTCGCGCTGTCGCGCTCCCGCGAACTGCTGGCCGATGCAGGATCCGTCGAACTGACAAAGAATCCCGACGCGATGATCTCGGCGCTACGCAAGATCGAGAATCACGGCGAACTGCCCGGCGCAACATCGGCTGTGATGGAGATGTGTATCGACAATCCCCGCGAGGGATTTGCCGACCTGTTCGCGACGCATCCGTCGGTGGATTCGCGTATCGCGGCTCTGGTGAAATTCGCCGGCGGGCACGATCCCGGCCGGATGGCGCTGCCGTCCGATACGGACGCGCCCGGAGAGGCCAATGACACACTGCCACCGCAGTCCGGACCATGGAGCAGCGACACCCCGCCTGCAGGCGGCGCACCGGACCCGTTACGCGGTCCGCTCAAAGGCCCCTGGGGCCGTCACGCCTAAGACGTGTCTCAGTTGGTGGATTTGCGCAGTTCGAGCGCTTCGGTCTTTTCCGGCTCCGGCGTCTTTGCAATTTCCTTCGCCGGCTCGGACTTGATCGATCCGACGGCGTCGATCTTGCTGCTCTCGACGCGCGGGGTCGAGACGCGGGTCACCGTGTTGTCGGCGCCAGCGGAGGCGTCGGCCGAACGGGTGGTGGAGGGCGCACGCAGCGAGCGCGGCGCCGACAGCGAACGGGCCATCAGCATCTGGCCGCGGCCGCCCTGGTGGCGGAAATCGCAATAAGCGAAGCCCATGCCCGAGACCGAACCGCGGAAGCTGCGCTCGTCATTCTTGTTGAGATTGAAACAGGGCTCGAACGGGATGCCCTTGATCGAGGCGCAAATGGCATCGCCGCGGACCTGAAGCGTATTGCCTGGCAGGCGCATGTTGCGCGCAGGGCCGGAGCCCGAGAACTGCACCGCACCCGCCGCACCGCCATCATCGAACACGCGGCCTGCGCCGCGCGTGCCGTCGAAACAGGTAAAGGCAAAGACCTTGCCGGCAACGAACTTGCGGGCCTCTTCGGCCGTCATCGACCCGGCCAGCGCGGGGGTCGCCACCGTGGCGGCGATCACCGCTCCCAACACATAACGCGCAACCATAGGATACTCCGAACAACTGAGCGCGGATGACCGCCAGATGTCTTTACCCGCTGCTTACCATACCAACCGTGGCAACAATGGAGCAGGTTGGTTGGTAAAGTCTGAACGTCGTTAGCCGATCTTTACCACGATTCGCCCGCGGACCTGCCCGGCCAGAACCTTGGCGCCGGCGTCGATCACCTGGTCCAGTGGAATTTCCTGAGTGATTTCAGCGAGTTTTGTATGATCAAGGTCAGTCGCCAACCGCGCCCAGGCCTGCTTGCGCAGCTCGATCGGGCACATGACAGAATCGATACCGAGAAGACACACGCCGCGTAAAATGAACGGTGCAACCGACGATGGCAGGTCCATGCCGGCCGCGAGGCCGCAGGCGGCGATGGCGCCGCGGTACTTCGTCATGGACAGGAGATTCGCCAGGGTGGTCGAACCGACGCTGTCGATGCCGCCCGCCCAGCGTTCTTTCGCCAGCGGCTTGGCAGGTCCCGAGAGCTCGTTGCGATCGATGATCTCGCTGGCGCCGAGGCCCTTGAGATAGCCCTCCTCGGACGTGCGCCCCGTCGAGGCGATGACCTGGTAGCCGAGCTTCGACAGCACCGCGATCGCCACCGAGCCGACGCCGCCGGCCGCGCCGGTCACAACGATCGGGCCATCGGCCGGTTTCAGCCCGTGCTTCTCCAGCGCCAGCACGCTGAGCATTGCCGTGTAGCCGGCAGTACCGACCGCCATGGCGTCGCGGGTGGTCATGCCCTCAGGGAGCCGAACCAGCCAGTCGCCCTTCACGCGGGTTTTTTCGGCATAGGCGCCAAGATGGGTTTCGCCCATGCCCCAGCCATTGCCGATGACCTTGTCGCCGGGCTTCCAGTTCGGATTGGATGACGCTTCCACCGTGCCGGCAAAGTCGATGCCGGCGATCATCGGGAACCTGCGCACCACCGGCGCCTTGCCGGTGACGGCCAGGCCGTCCTTGTAATTCACCGTGGACCATTCGACCCGCACGGTGACATCGCCGTCCATCAGTTCGGCTTCGTCGAATTGCGTCAGCGCAACCGTGGTGCCCTTGTCAGCCTTGTCGATACGGACAGCCTTGAACGTTCCCAACACACGTCTCCTGAGTTTTTGCTTGTGGTTTCTGCGGCCGAGTTATGCCGTAGCGTGGCGAGAAACGCCACCCGCACCAGCCGGTCAGGAGCCTTGCAGCCCTGCCCGGCCGTAGCGGCATAACGCGGCGTTGGTGGCGATCAGGCGGCGAGTTTCCGGGTCGCCGCAATATTGGCGATGGTGGTCGCACAGGCCGTCGCTGCCTCGGTGCCCTTCACGACGAAATGCTCGCGGAAGAATCTGACATGCTCGGCATGTTCGTGGAAATGCTGTGGCGTCAGCACCGCCGAAATCACCGGCACATCGCTGTCGAGTTGCACCCGCATCAGACCGTTGATCACGGCCTCGCAGACGAATTCATGGCGATAGATGCCGCCATCGACAACGAGACCCGCGGCAACGATCGCGACATAGCGTCCGGTGCGTGCCAGCAATTTTGCCTGCAGCGGAATTTCGAAGGCACCGGGCACTTCAAAGAAATCGATCTGACTGTCGGGCACGCCGCGCCGCGCGAGTTCGGCTGTGAAACCGAAACGGCATTGATCGACGATGTCCTTGTGCCAGCACGACTGGATAAAGGCGATGCGCCCGGTCGCTGGTGCAGAATTGAAGGAAGGGGAAGCTTTGAAGTTCATCACAGGCTGATTCATGGATGCTCTCGCGGTTTGAGACCAGAATCAGGACGTACGGTCACACGCCGAGCATCCGCCGAGGCGGTGACCCTGCGCATACCCGTTCTCTTTCATCCGGACTATGACCGTCGGCTCCGGCATCGCACCGGATCTGCTGACCCTGCTGGAGCAATCCAGCAGGCGCTCGCGGGCTTCTGAGCTGACGCTCAGTTACCGCCGGTGGGGATCTTCACCCCGCCCTGAGAACGAAGGCCGCCCCGACTGGAGCGACCGGGATCAATTTTTATCGCTGGAGATCAGCGAGTCAACAACCGGCTCATGCCGGCTGCGCAACCGGACGCGCGACAGGCTCTTCCACGATCGGCAGGTTGATCAGCGCCGACAGCACGCCGAACAGCACCGACAGCCACCATACCGGCGTGTAGGAGCCGAACTTGTCGAACACGATGCCACCGAGCCAGGCGCCGAGGAAGCCGCCGACCTGATGGCTGAAGAAGGCAAAGCCATACAGCGTTGCCAGCCAGCGCGTGCCGAACATCAGCGACACGAGGCTTGATGTCGGCGGCACGGTGGAGAGCCAGGCAAGCCCGCTGATGGCGCCGAACACGAGCGCCGAGGTGGTGGTCAGCGGCAGCATGATGAAGGCCACCGTGGCCAGCGCGCGGGTGAAATAGATGAAAGAGAGAATGTAGCGCTTCGGCAGCTTGCCCTGCACATAGCCGACCGTCAGCGAGCCGATGATATTGAACAGGCCGATAATGGCAATCACCCAGCCGCCTACAGCCGCCGGCAAGCCGCGATCCACCAGATAGGCCGGCAGATGCATGGTGATGAAAGCGAGCTGGAAGCCGCAGGTGAAGAAGCCGAGCACCAGCAGCACATAAGAACGGTGGCCGAAGGCTTCCGTGAGTGCGCTCTTGAACGACTGCTTCTGCGCCGCCGGCGCGTCGGGTGCGGCACCAGCGGTCGGGGTCGCCAACGCAAGCGACAACGGGATCACCAGCAACATCAGTACCGCGAACACGGTGAGCGTCGCCTGCCAGCCGGTGTTGTCGATCATCGCCACCGTGAACGGCGCGAAAATGAACTGGCCGAACGAGCCCGCCGCCGTGCCCGCGCCCAGCGCAACGCCGCGCCATTCCGGCGGCAGCAGCTTGCCGAAGGCAGAGAGAACGAGATTGAATGAACAGCCCGACAGGCCGAAACCGATCAGCAGGCCGGCGCCGATATTGAGTTCGAGCGGCGTCGAGGAATAGCGCATCATCAGCAAACCGGCCGCATAGAGGAAGGCGCCGATGCAGATCACGCGTACGCTGCCGAACTTGTCGGCGACGGCGCCGGCGAAAGGCTGGCCGATGCCCCAGAGGAGGTTTTGCACGGCAAAAGCCAGCGCAAAGACGTCACGACCCCAGCCGAACTCCTGGCTGAAGGGCTGCATGAAGAAGCCGACGCTGGAACGCGGGCCGAAGGTCAGCATGCCGATCAGCGATCCGCAGATGATGATCACCAGCGGCGTACGCCAGCCAAAACCAGATGCCGGACGCGTCGCGCCCTCGATTGCCGCCATGTCGTTTCCCCGGATCAGATTCGGATTGAAAATTCAGCCGGCCCAAGAGCGCAGGCCCGGGCTGGATCACGCGAAGATTAATGCATTCGCATGGAAATCCCAATGGGGATGATCGGGATTTGGGAGAATGCATTGCAGGGATGCAGGGTCCGGGAGGCGTCATCACCGCCCAGCGCCGGGACGACATTTTTCGGAAGCCGGAATGGAAGGAGCGATGCCGGGCATGGCATCGCTCCTGGCAGACTCGGAGGTAAAGTCGCGACTGCTACGGCTTGATTTGTGAGAGTTTGGCGGAGATTTCCGCCGTCTGAGCCGCCGTGCCCCAGGTCGGCGCCTCGCTGCCATCACCCCAGGCGCGCGGACGGTAGAAGGAGTGCACGCCGGTCTTGTACATCTTCTTCATCTCGCGAACCCATGACGGGTGCACCCAATAGGCATGGTAGTGCGTGGACTTTGCGACTTCCGGCAGCCAGATCCGGCCGTCAAGCGTCGCCTTCGCGATCTTGCGGGCACGCTCCCACATGTCCGGCTCTTTCACGACATCCGGAATGCCGTCGCAGGCGAAGGTGAACTGGCAGGCCAGGCGGCGATGCTTGTTCTGATAGACCACACCGCAAACGGTGGTGGGATAGAAGCCTGAGAACACGCGGTTCATCACCACCTGCGCCACCGCCATCTGGCCGCGCACCGCTTCACCGCGGGCCTCGAAGTAAACGGCTTCCGCCAGGCACTTCTCCTGCTTGCCCCGGGTCTGCTCGGTGAGGCCCATCCGTTCGGCCGGCGTCTTCACGCGCTGATTGGCACTGTTGACCTCGCCCTTGCCGGCAACGCTTTCGCCGCTATCACTTGGGCTGATCGTCGCCTTCGGCAAGGCCGCCGTGGCCTTCATGTCCGGGTCAAGGCTCGAGCCCGGCACGGCGATGCCGGGCATGGGTATGCCGGGCATCACGATGGTCGGCTCCTCGCCGGGCTGCCAGCGTTCCATGGTCTCGACGGACGCGCCGAGCGACGAGCTACCGAAAAACAGGCTTGCGGTCTTCACCGAGAAGCCGTCCTTGGCCGGCGCCGGCTCGACGGGGATCACCGCCGCATCGGTCTTGGCATCTTCGGTGGGTTGCACCGGTTGCGACGCATCATATTGCGCGAGCGGCGGCGCACGCAGCGCTTCATCGAGCTCGGGATCGAGAGGGGCGTGCCGCGCGGATGGCAGCGCATCGACGGTCTTTGCGCCCATCACCGATCTATTGTCGTCGAATGAATCCTGCCTGCCGGGCTCGTCGGGCACCATGGTCTCGGGCGCACGAATGGCAAGGCGATCACCCTTCAGCGAGCGATCCACTTTGGGGAAATCGGCGGCCTCATAACGACGTGGCGGTTGCGCCAGCGGATTGCGCGTGAGTGCACCGGCAAAGTCGATACCGGAATTGTCGAGGCTCGCGAGTTGCAAGGTCGGATTGCGCGAGGCCGTGCCGATCGGGCGGCCGAACGAGAACGTCGCAACCTGGATGGAGGAGACGGCGGGCGCGAAGACGCGCTTCTGCCAGCGTTCGGTCACGCCCGGCTGGCGAGCCAGCAGCGAGGCGATGTCCTGATAGCCAGATTCTGTCGGGGTCAACGCGAAAACGCAGAGACCGAAGCCGAAGAACGCGCCACGCGCGCCCTTCGGCCGGTTACGCAGTACTAACATCGATACGCTCACGCAACGCTTACACCAGCATCGTCCCGCACGGCACTAATCAGCACATCCGTACATTTCGATCTGTTTCGTTAGTACGAAATCAAAGTTGCCGCGGAGTTAATCGGCGATGCGTAAACGTCACACGCAAGATGTACGCGCGCAGTGCAAAATCATTCGAAAAGCTTGGTAAACCGGGGCTCCACAAAAGTAGTAAACATCGCGTTGACGAAGATGATGAAGAGAAATCTGCACGCGCGTAAAAATATTCGCGGGTTCCCTTCCGACGCACGCTCGTCATTCCCCGACACACCAATTGGTGTGCCTGAGGGCGGAACCGAAGCCGTAGGCGAAGACCGGACCCGGAATCCCGACATGAGAGTCTTCGACAGCGCAAAGCATATCGAGACTCCGTGTTCGCGTTCGGCAAGGGCCGACCGCGCCCTCAGGCAAACCAATTGGTTTGCCGGGGAATGACAGTGTAGTTCGAACAAAAAATGGCCGGGGAAACTCCCGGCCATTTTTCAGATCATGAAATCAGCGAAACTCTTACGCCTGGCTGGAGATTTCCTTGCCGAGCGCAGCCTGCGCTGCTGCGAGACGCGCGATCGGCACGCGATAGGGCGAGCAAGACACGTAGTCGAGACCGATCTGATGGCAGAACGCGACCGATGCCGGATCGCCACCGTGCTCACCGCAGATGCCGACCTTGATATCCGGGCGTGTCTTGCGGCCGCGTGCGACACCGATCTTCACGAGTTCGCCGACGCCATCGCGATCGACCGAGATAAACGGATCGACCGGCAGAATGCCCTTGGCGATATAGGTACCGAGGAAGCTTGCTGCGTCGTCACGGCTGATGCCGAAGGTGGTCTGCGTCAGATCGTTGGTACCGAACGAGAAGAACTCGGCGGTCTCGGCGATCTCACCGGCCAGCAGACAGGCGCGCGGCAGTTCGATCATGGTACCGACCGAATAGTTCAGCTTGCCGCCGGTCTCCTTCATCACCGCCGCCGCAGTGGCATCGATGCGCGCCTTGATGAGGTCGAACTCCATCTTGGTGACGATCAGCGGCACCATGACTTCGAGGCCGACCTGTTCGCCTGTGCGCTTGCCCGCTTCGATCGCGGCTTCGAACAGCGCGCGCGCCTGCATCTCGGCGATTTCCGGATAGGCGATCGCAATACGCACGCCGCGGAAGCCCAGCATCGGGTTGAATTCGGCGAGATCGCGCGCACGATCCGCCAGCTTGCGCGGGTCGGTGTTCATGACACGCGCCACTTCCTCGACTTCGCCCTGGGTGTGCGGCAGGAATTCGTGCAACGGCGGATCGAGCAGGCGGATCGTGACGGGCAGGCCCTTCATGATCTCGAACAGTTCGACGAAGTCGGCACGCTGCATCGGCAGCAGCTTGGCGAGCGCGGCACGGCGGGCCTGCTCGTCTTCGGCGAGAATCATCTCGCGCACGGTGCGGATGCGGGTCTCTTCGAAGAACATGTGCTCGGTGCGGCACAGGCCGATGCCTTCGGCGCCGTACTTGATGGCGGTGCGCGCATCTTCCGGCGTGTCGCCGTTGACGCGGACCTTGAGCTTGCGGACCTTGTCGGCCCAGCCCATCAGCGTTGCGAATTCGCCCGACAGTTCCGGCTCGATCATCGGCATGCGGCCGGCCAGCACATGGCCAACCGAACCGTCGATGGTGATGACATCACCTGCCTTGAACACGCGGCCACCGATCGACATGGTGCCGCGACCGTAATCGACGCGGACGGTGCCGCAGCCGGAGACGCAGGGTTTGCCCATGCCACGCGCGACCACCGCAGCATGCGAGGTCATGCCGCCGCGGGTGGTGAGGATGCCTTCGGCGGCGTGCATGCCGTGAATGTCTTCCGGCGAGGTTTCGACGCGAACGAGAATGACCTTCTTGCCGTCGGCCTGCAGCTTGGCGGCTTCATCCGACGAGAACACGATCTCGCCCGAGGCGGCGCCCGGCGAGGCCGGAAGACCGGTGGCGATGACGTCGCGATTGGCTGATGGATCGATGGTCGGATGCAGGAGCTGATCCAGCGAAGCCGGATCGATACGCGACACCGCGTCCTTCTGCGAGATCACGCCTTCATTGGCGAGTTCGACCGCGATGCGGATCGACGCCTTGGCGGTGCGCTTGCCGTTGCGGGTCTGCAGCATCCAGAGCCGGCCCTGCTCGACCGTGAACTCCATGTCCTGCATGTCGCGATAGTGCTTCTCGAGCTGCTTGTAGATGCGGGTCAGCTCGGCAAAGGCTTCCGGCATGGCAGCTTCCATCGAGGCCTTGTCCGAGCCGGACTCGATGCGCGCTTCCTCGGTGATGTCCTGCGGCGTGCGGATACCCGCCACCACGTCCTCGCCCTGCGCGTTGATCAGGAATTCGCCATACAGCTTGCTCTCGCCGGTGGACGGGTTGCGCGTGAATGCGACGCCGGTGGCCGAGGTCTCGCCCATGTTGCCGAACACCATGGCCTGAACGCTGACGGCAGTGCCCCATGACTCCGGAATGTCATGCAGGCGGCGATAGGTCACCGCGCGGGCGTTCATCCAGGACGAGAACACGGCGCCGACCGCGCCCCACAGCTGCTCGTGCGGATCCTGCGGGAAATCCTTCCCGGTCTCGCGCGCGACGGCTTCCTTGTACTGGCCCACGAGCTTCACCCAGTCGTCACCATCGAGATCGGTGTCGAGCGTGTAGCCCTTGTTGTCCTTGTAGGTGTCGAGAATGTCTTCGAAGTGATGATGTTCGAAGCCGAGCACCACGTCGGAATACATCGTGATGAAGCGGCGATAGCTGTCATAGGCGAAACGCTTGTCGCCGGAGAGTTCGGCCAGCGCTTCCACCGTGGTGTCGTTGAGGCCCAGGTTGAGGACCGTGTCCATCATGCCCGGCATCGAGGCGCGGGCGCCGGAGCGCACCGAGACCAGCAGCGGATTTTTCTCGTCGCCAAAGCGCTTGCCGGTGATCTTGCCGACGGCCTCGAGCGCCTTTTCCACCTGCGCCTGCAATTCCTTCGGATAGGATTTGCCGTGGGCGTAGAAGTAGGTGCAGACCGAGGTTGGAATCGTGAAGCCCGGAGGCACCGGCAGACCCAGATTGGCCATTTCGGCGAGGTTCGCACCCTTGCCGCCGAGCAGGTCGCGCAGACCGGCCTTGCCCTCAGCCTTGCCGCCGCCGAACGAATAGACCCACTTGCCGGCCTTGATGACATCGGTCATCGGCTTGCCAGTGGCCTTCTTGACGGCCTTTGTCGCTGTAGTCTTGGCTGTGGAAGATTTGGCTACAACCGCTTTCTTGGATGCGGGAGCCTTCGCAACCGGCTTCGGAGCAAGCTTTGCTTTCACAGCCGTCTTGGCCTTCGCCGCGGATTTCGCTGCAGTCTTCGCAGCTGGCTTCTTGAGCGCCTTGCGGGCCGCCGAAGCTACTTTGGGCGCAGCCTTGGAGACCTTTGACTTCGCAGGGGCTTTCTTGGACTTCGAGGCGGTTTTGGCCATGGTTCTCAATCAATCCGCGAGAGGAAACGACAGGGAAATGTGCCGCGTTACACCACGTTTCAGGGACGTGGCGCAAGCAGCCCGGAGGTACCTGTGTAGGTAATAGCCGTGTCAGAATTTAGCCGATTTTGAGCAGCTTGAAGACGCCAAGCCCAGCCAGTCCGATGAAGATCAGATAAATCGCCACCACCAGATTCAGAAACCGCGGCATGATCAAAATCAGAACGCCTGCGATAAGCGCGACGATCGGCTGGATGTGGGCTGCCGTGATGACCATGGACTATCTCCGTGAAGGAATCGATTCGGCGCGATGCGCCGCGGCGATTTAGCAGCATAAAGACCCCCTGCACATCAATGGGTTCCCGCATACTTGCGGGCTTTGCACCAAAAACCGGCAACTGCGCGTGGAAAATTCCGGAACGATCGCTGGCGGCATGCATTGGCGGACGGTGAATAAATCAGACCGGGGGCTGGATGGGGCATCCCGGCATGCGCCGGTCACCGTTCACGAAGGAGACGATCATGCGAAACAGACTTATTGTGGCTGCGGCCCTTGTCGGCACGCTCGGTGCTCCGCTGACCGTGCAGGCTCAAGGCGTCACCGTGGGCGTATCAGGCGGCGATCGTGTGATCGTCGACAACAACGATCCCGATGGCATCACCGTGCTGCAACGTCCGGCATTTCGTGAATATGTGGTGCGCGAACGCGTGCCGACCTTCACCGTGCCAGATCGCATCGTTGTCGGCACCATACTGCCTGAGGCCGGCGTGACCTATTACGACGTGCCGCAGACGGTCGCAACGACGCCCTATCGCTACACGGTCGTGAATGGTCAAACGGTGCTGGTCGAGCCGCGCTCGCGTCGCATCGTGCAGGTCATCGACTAGCACGTCACGACTGAAAGATTCGCTCGGGCGCCGTGAATGGCGACTGGGTGAAGAAGCCCCGACCCGGTTCATCCCCCCACCGGGCGGGGCTTTTTTTTGTTTGCGCATGACGCCACAAGCTCCGCCTCATGGTGAGGAGCGCGACTTCGCGCGTCTCGAACCATGAATGGGTGAGCCCCGGCGTTTGCAGCCATCCTTCGAGACGCGGCGAAGATGCCGCTCCTCAGGATGAGGACGGAGGATTGCAGCACCTTCCTGTATAGACGCTTATCCGCTCTTCAGCAGTGACAGGATGTGGTTGGTCGATTTGTAGCTGGCCACCGCATTATCGCGGAAGCTTGGCGTCCAGTTTGACGCAGTGCGTTCCTCGTCGCTCATCGCCGAATAGCTGTTGAGAATGCCGAGGCTGAACTGGCTGGGATCGCCGCTCTTCTGGCTGGCCTGCAACGCTTCGAGAATGCTGGTGCGATTACGTGAATCGAGCACCTGCTTGGCGGCGAAGCTCTCCTCCTTCGAGAACAATCCATTCTGGTTGAGCGAGATCGCCGAGAGCGAACGGTTGTCGATGGCGGAGAAATCCGCGAGCTGGCCGGTCTTGCGGCGACTGTCATAAACGAGCTCGCCCTTGCCGGCCTCCTGCGCCGCCTTGGCCTGCGCATCCAGCAGCGCACGCACGCTCTTCGCCACGGCAGCGATATCCTTGACGGGCACGGTCGTATCGGGCTGCGCGAGATAGGCGGCGACGGGATCATTGGCGATGCCGGACGGCATCTTGGTCGGGTTCTGCTGCGTCGCCTGAATGCCCTTCACGACCGCGTCGCGCTGCGCCGACCAGGTGGCCGAGGCTTTCTCTTCGCTGCCCGCGGCATCGAGATAGTCCAGCGCGGCCTTGTAGATGCCGCTGAAATCGCCGGTGAGCTTGGCCGTGCCGGTCGCCGGCGCCAGCGCCGCATTGAAGCGATTGCCCAGTTCGGTCTTGGCGACGCTCTGTTCGTCGGCGGTGAAGGTGCCGCCATTGTTGGTGGCCATGGCATAGAGCGAGCGGCGATCCAGCGTCGAGAGATCGATGGTCAGCTTGCCACTGGCATCCAGCGGCCCGGTTGCTTTCGCAGCAAGATAGAGACCCGCCAGCTTTGCCCTGAGATCGGTGACAACAGTCACGATATCCTTGTCCGGGCCTGAGCTCGCAAGCTTCGCCCGGGCCGCATCCGACAGCGTCAGATTGGTCGCCGCGTCCGACGACGACGATGCGCTCTCATTGGCATTCAGCGCATTGGCCAGCGACGGCGGCGCGGTGGCGGCGGCGCGCGCATAGGCAGAGCCGTAATTGGCATAGGGATTGAGGCCGTTATTGACCGAGGTCATGATCAGTCCTGTCCGCGCTTGGAATGCGACGGTTAAGAAACCGTTACAGGACGGGACCATTTCAAGTTGTGGTTAATGGAAGGTAAATGTTTCCGGAGATGTCATGATATTTCTGACGAGCTCAGAAAGCTTGGCCATCCTCCGTCCTCATGGTGAGGAGGCGCCACTTCGGCGCCGTCTCGAACCATGAGTTGGGCAAGCACCAGCGCCCGCGGCCATCCCCGGCGAATGGAATTCCATTCGCTGGAGACGCGGTCGAAGACGACCGCTCCTCAGGATGAGGGACTGTGCGTGCGGTCGATTTAGGCGTCTTCCGAACTTAATCCTGAATCTTCGAGAAATCCGCCACCGCACGCGTCGCCGCGCGGATCTCGTTCAACAGCTTCAGACGATTTTCGCGGACCGCCGCGTCGTCGTCATTGACCTTCACCTTGTCGAAGAATGCATCCACCGCCGGACGCAGCTTGGCCATGGCAGTCATCGCGCCGGCGAAGTCTTCCTTGGCAACAGCCGCGCTCGCTTCCGGACCGACTTCGGCAATCGCCTTGGCCAGCGCCTTTTCCTCATCGAGCTTGAATAGCGCAGCATCCGGCGCGCCGTCGAACTTGCGCTTGTCTTTCTTCTCCTCGATGGCGAGAATGTTGTTGGCGCGTTTGGTGCCGGCCAGCAGGTTCTTGCCATCGTCGCTGTCGAGAAATTTGCCGAGTGCTTCGACGCGGCGGACGACCATCAAGAGATCGTCCTGACCACCGAGCGCGAACACCGCATCCACGAGATCGTGACGCGCGCCCTGCTCGCGGAGCTGGACTTTGAGGCGATCGGCGCTGAAGTCCAACTGCGAGACGATAAACGCTTCAAGATCGACGACTAAGGTCTTGAGATATTCCCTCGATGAGGGCGCCGACGTAGCCGTCGAATTCAACTCCGAACTTACGCTTAGTAGAAGATCTCCAACGGTAATCGATTTACCGAGAGAAGGCTGGCTCAGGATCAGAACCTGCCTGCCATCTTCTTCTCTAATTTCGCCAAACTTCGTGGGATCTACTATTCCGCCGACGAACGAGGAAATAACAGGCGAACTGTTTGCCGTTTGGAAAACTTTTACGTCTACCTTTCCAGAGCGAACATCTTGCGTAAGAAATTGAAAATGCGGGCGAGCAAAATGAGGCCCGAACCCCACGTAGGTGAAAGCCAAAATCTCGCGCAAAGGAATGTGGATTTCGTTCGAAAGTATGATTCGTATAACGCCTAACGCAGCGCGACGCAGCGCAAACGGATCTTTGGACCCCGTAGGCTTTTCATCGATTGCCCAGAAACCAACTAGCGTGTCGAGTTTGTCGGCAAGAGCGACCGCAACACTAACCGGATCGGTCGGAACGCTGTCACCAGCCCCCTGCGGCTTCCAGTGGTCTTCGCTTGCTGCAGCAACAGCAACATCCTCGCCCTGCGCCAGCGCATAATACTTGCCCATCAGGCCCTGCAGCTCGGGGAATTCGCCGACGACTTCTGTCAGCAAATCCGCTTTTGCAAGCTGCGCGGCACGCTTCGTTTTCGCCGGATCGGCGCCAACCTGCGGCGCGATCTCGCCGGCAAGACGCTCGATGCGCTTGATACGCTCCGCCTGTGTGCCGAGCTTCTCGTGAAACACAATCTGCTCGAACTTCGGCAGTCGCGATTCGAGCTTCGTCTTGAGATCCGTCTCGTAGAAAAACTTCGCATCCGACAGGCGCGCGCGGATGACGCGCTCATTGCCGGCGATGATCGCGGCGCCGCCGTCGCTTGCCTCGATATTGGCGGTGATGATGAACTTGTTGGTCAGCTTGCCCGTCTTGGGATCCCGGACCACGAAGCATTTCTGGTTGGCGCGGATGGTGGCGCGGATCACCTCATCCGGGATCGACAGAAACTCCTGGTCAAACGACCCCATCAGCACCACCGGCCATTCGACCAGCCCCGCCACTTCGTCGAGCAGCGCGGGGTCTTCGACCAGTTCATACCCTTGCGCGAAAGTGAGCTGTCGCGCGTCGGCAAGAATGATCTCCTTGCGGCGCTCGGGATCGAGCACGACTTTCGCGGCCTGCAGCTTCGCCACGTAATCGTCGAAACGGCGCACCTGGATCGCATCAGGCGCGAGGAAGCGATGGCCGTAAGTGGTCTGGCCGACGCTGACGCCGCTGAGGTCGAATTGCACCACTTCCGGCTCTTCGGTCTCGATGCCGAAGGTCGCGACGATGGAATGCAGCGGGCGCACCCAGGTCAGCGCGCTGGACTTGGCGGAAAGTTCGCCCCAGCGCATCTGCTTCGGCCACGGGAAGGTGCGGATGATGATCGGGAGAATCTCGGCCAGCACATCGACCGTCGGCTTGCCCGGCTTTTCCGTCAGCGCGATGTAGAAATCGCCCTTGGGGTCGCGCTGGATCTTGGCTTCATCCAGCGAAGCGAGGCCGGTGGCTTTCAGAAAACCCTGGATCGCGGCTTCGGCGCCGCCGACGCGCGGTCCCTTGCGCTCCTGCTTCAAGTCCGACTGGCGCGCGGGAATGCCATGCACTGTCAGCGCCAGCCGCCGCGGTGTCGCAAAGGCTTTCGCGCCTTCATAGACGAGGCCTTCGGCCACCAGACGATCGGTGACCATGCGGCGCAGATCTTCCGCCGCCTTGGCCTGCATGCGGGCGGGGATTTCTTCGGAGAACAGTTCGAGGAGAAGATCGGGCATTACTGGTTCTCCCCATGGGAAGACTTACCCTCCCCTGGAGGGGGAGGGTCGCCCGCACTGACGATGCTCTGCATCGTCACGGGCGGGCGGGGTGGGGTGACAGCGGTCATGTTATGGATAACTTCCAGCACAGCGTCGGTCCTGCTCATCACGTCATTGTTCCAAAATCGTATCACTCGGTAACCTTCCGACTGCAGCCACTGCGTGCGGCTTTCGTCGCGGGCAAGCCCCTCGTCGTCGCCGTGTTGCGAACCATCGACCTCGATAATCAGCCGCGCCGCGAGGCAGGCGAAATCGGCGATATAGGGTCCAATCACAACCTGCCGTCTGAAATGGCTTCCCTTCACATCGAATCTTCGCAAATGTCGCCAGAGAATTTGCTCGGCGACCGTCGTATTTTCGCGCAGCCGTTTCGCGCTTTGGCGTTTGAAGTCGCTGATGGGCCGCTTGACCATATCACTACCGCTGTCACCCCACCCCGCCCGCCCGTGACGATGCAGAGCATCGTCAGTGCGGGCGACCCTCCCCCTCAAGGGGAGGGTAAAGAAGAACCGGCTTCGGTATGCACCCATGCTTCGCCGCAGGCCTTGGCGAGATCGCGGACGCGCATGATGTAGCTCTGACGTTCGGTGACCGAGATCACGCCGCGCGCATCGAGCAGATTGAAAACGTGGCTGGCCTTGATGCACTGGTCATAGGCCGGCAGCGCCATCAGGTGCGCCTCGCGCTTGCCGTCTTTCCAGCCTGCGTCGAGATATTTCTTGCAGGCGCCCTCGGCCATCTTGAACTGCTCGAACAGCATCGCGGTATCGGCATGTTCGAAATTGTGCCGCGAATATTCCTGCTCGGCCTGCAGGAAGACATCGCCATAGGTCACCTTGTCGGCGCCGTCGCGGCCGTTGAAGTTGAGATCGTAAACGCGATCGACGCCCTGCACATACATTGCGAGGCGTTCGAGGCCGTAGGTCAGCTCGCCCGCCACCGGTGCGCATTCGACACCTGCGACCTGCTGGAAATAGGTGAACTGGCTGACTTCCATGCCGTCGCACCAGCATTCCCAGCCGAGACCCCAGGCGCCCAGTGTCGGGCTTTCCCAGTCGTCCTCGACAAAGCGCACGTCATGCAGCGCGGTGTCGATGCCGATGGCTTTCAGCGACTGCAGATAGAGGTCCTGCAGGTTCGCCGGCGACGGCTTCATGATCACCTGGAACTGGTAATAATGCTGCAGCCGGTTCGGGTTCTCGCCATAGCGGCCGTCCTTCGGCCGGCGCGACGGCTGCACATAGGCGGCCTTCCAGGGCTTCGGCCCCAGAGCGCGCAAGGTCGTCGCGGGATGGAACGTGCCGGCGCCCATTTCCATGTCATAGGGCTGCAGGATCACGCAGCCCTGCTCGGCCCAAAACCGCTGCAGAGCGAGAATGAAGCCCTGGAACGAACGTTCCGGGCGCATGTGCGGAGGCAGGGAGTCCATCGTGGTTCTGGGCCGTTTTTCCGGGGATTCGCCAAGGGGATCAAGGCGGATCAAAGCGCGCGGACCGTATCGGCGCGGCCCCCCGGAATCAAGGCAATGCGGCCCGATTTGGCGGTAACCGGCGGGTAACCGCACCGGGAGATGGCCCGATCAGGTGGGCCAGTCGTTAAGTCCTGCGCGCTATCCTGATGGCATCGGTGGGAACGAACCCGGTCGTCGGGACCTGCCCCATCGAAAGGCCCGAACGACGTAAGTCGCACGGGCCGGAGACCTCCAAGTCTTTAAGTTGTCCAAACGTCCAGGGCCAAGGGACCTCCAAGCCTGAAAGCCCAACTTTGTCGCCGGCCTCAAGGACGTGCCCCGTCCTCGGGCCGGCGCAAATGTTTTGGGACCCAGCCTATGGCGGCTAGCCCGGCCGATATGCGCCGGTAACGGGATCGCGGCGCAGGGTCGGGACATCCGTGGTCCCGCTGCGTTCGGCCACCCGCGCCTGGCGGGCTTCTTCCAGTTCGTGATTGATCCGCTTGGCGGTTCGGTAAGCCCAGCGGACGACGGCTGCGCTCCCAAGCGCGCCTGCGAGTGCGACCAGCGGCGGCATCTGTCGATTCCTGTCGTTCATCAAGCCCCTGCCAATAGTCTTGCGCAACTGCCGGTTTCCCGCAATTGGCTTTTGCGACATCAAATGCCGCGGAACCGCGACCCGTTAAAAGCCGTATTTGGACCACAGCGCGCGCGTCTCCAGCGCCGAGATCAATTGCTCCGGCAATCCAGACAGCCCCTCCATCGAAAGCTGCGAACCCGCTCCCGGTTTGCGGCCCAGTAGACTGGACAGCATGCCCGAGGGCTGCGCGATCACCGGCATCTGCACCTTGTCACCATAGCGGGCACGCAGCACCGAGCGCGGATCGCCGATGGCATCGCTGAGACCAAGCGCGATGGATTTTTCGCCGGCCCAGTATTCACCGGAGAACAGCACATCCTCGGCGCCCTTCAACCGGGCACCGCGGCTCTCCTTCACGAGGTTGATGAAGATCGCGTGGATCTCGCGCTGGAGCGATTTCAGCCGCGCCACATCATCGGGATCTTCCGGCAGGAACGGATCGAGCATCGCCTTGTGCTCACCCGCCGTATAGAGACGCCGCTCGACACCGATCTTCTTGATCAATTCCTGAAAACCGAAGGTGCCGCCGACCACGCCTATCGAGCCGACGATGGACGATGGATCGACAAAAATCTCATCGCCCGCGCAGGCGATCATATAACCGCCGGACGCCGCGACATCCTCGACGAAGGCATACACGGGAAGTTTCTTCTCGGCCGCGAGCTGGCGGATGCGCAGATAGATCTGCCGCGACTGGACCGGCGAGCCGCCCGGCGAATTGATCACCAACGCTACAGCCTTCGCATTCTTGGTCGCAAATGCCTTGTCCAGCAGCTTTGCGATACCTGCGAGCGACAATCCCGGACGCAGCGGCGTTACCGCGCCGATCGTGCCGGACAGACGCACGACCGGGACCACTGCGGAAGCGCGACGGAAACGCGCAGGCAGCAGCCTTGTGATCGCCGTTTTCAGATTGGATTCGCTCATTCGAATTTCCTCGAGATTAACCAACTTTTATCACGCTGCTGTCATTGAACCGAGAGACGCTTCCAGCGTTGGGAAACCATAACAGGCCGCAGCGCCACAGCGGGAAGAAGACATGAAAATCTATCTGCTGATGCTGATCATCGGTACGCTGCTCACGGCGATCCACTTCACGTCGACGCCGCAGAAACGTTCCGAAACAGCTCCTCAATAAACCAACACGTTGACTGCGGCATCGCCTAAAGCGACGCCCAGGATAAAGCCACCTGCCCGCCCAGCACCCGCTGGATATGGAGATCGGGCGCGCCATTCGCATCCCGCAGCGAGATGCCCGGCTCAATTGCCGCAGGCGCGCGGCCCCCCTTCACAGCCCGCACCAACACCCTGATTGCCGGCATCGCCGTGTCCCCATGCACCGGCATGATCGACACGCTGCCGAAGCCGCGATCCAGCGCGGCCAACACATCGGCCAGACCATCCGCACGCCAGATCAGCGTCAGCACGCCGCCCGATTTCAGCAGGCGACGCGCCGCGTGAACCCATGTGGGCAACGTGTCTTCCGTCGCAACATGGGCGATCCCACGCGATTTGTTCGGCGAGGCGCGGTGGCGCGCGGGATCGTTGAAGGGCGGATTCATCAGCACCCCATCGGCGCTGTCTTGCGGCAAGCCTGCGGCCGCGAAGATATCCGCGCTGGCAGCGATATCGAGCGTGACGACATCCGCCGCAATACCGTTCGCCGCGGCGTTTTCCTTTGCCAGTTCAGCAAGTTGCGGATCGATCTCAACCAGTGTCAGGGACACGCCGGAGACCCGTCTGGCCAGCGCCAACCCCGCCGTCCCGACGCCCGAGCCGAAATCGACGACCTTGTCACCGTCCTGCGCCGAGGTTGCGGCGGCCAGCAAAATCGCGTCATGGCCGGCGCGATGACCCGATTTCGGCTGCCGCAGCCGCAATTGGCCGCCCAGGAAGCCGTCTTCCGTTGTCACGCTCGCGTCAGTCATCACTTCAGTCCTGCACCCGCAGCTCGTGGGCCAGCCCGGCGTCGGTCAGCACGCGGCGCGCCTGCGCGTCATCGTCCTCGTGGACGAGAATCCGGCGCGGGATGATGCCCAGCGATCCCTCGATCACGCTCATATTCTGGTCCAGCACCAGATGGTGGATATTCGCGCCATCGAGCAGCGCGCCCACCGCCGAAACCAGCACCACATCGTTCGTCCGCATGATTTCGCGCAATTGGAGGTCGCTCCCTGTCAGTAGCCGGGTATGTATCTGGGGGAAGTCATGGTTCCGATGCCCTTGCCGCGCCGCTGCGCAGTTTCTATTGTGCAGTCGCGGTCAATTCAGCAGATGGGGACACCTGTTTTCAACGTGAATTCGCCCTATTTGGACATAAGCGCTGCCGGTGCCGACCTTTTTTGCGGTCCGACGAAGCGCCCTCGTAATTCGGAGACCCCAGCGTGGCGGTGATTGTTCCCTTCGAGAGTCACGCGACAGCGTCGATCGACCAATTGGTCAGCCTTGTCGCCTCTGACATGGAGCGCGTCAATGCGACGATCCTGTCGCGGACCGGCTCGGAAGTCACCATGATCCCCGAGGTCGCCAATCACCTGATCTCCTCGGGCGGCAAGCGCCTGCGTCCCATGCTGACACTCGCGATGGCCAACCTCACCGGCTACACCGGCGATGGCCATATCAAGCTCGCCGCCTCCGTGGAATTCATGCACACCGCGACGCTGCTGCATGACGACGTGGTCGACCAGAGCGAACTGCGCCGTGGCAAGCTGTCGGCACGGATGCTGTGGGGCAATGAGGCCAGCGTGCTCGTCGGCGACTTCCTGCTAGGCCAGGCGTTCCGCATGATGGTCGAGGTCGGCTCGCTGCGCGCGCTGGACATTCTCTCTTCGGCTGCTGCGACCATCGCCGAAGGCGAAGTGATGCAGCTCGCCGCCGCCAAGAACACCGCCACCACCGAAGACGAATATCTCGCCGTCATCCGTGGCAAGACCGCCGAACTGTTCGCTGCCGCCTGCGAAGTCGGCCCGGTGATCGCCAACCGTCCGAAGGCCGAACAGACCGCGTGCCGCTCGGTCGGCATGAATCTCGGCATCGCCTTCCAGCTCATCGACGACGTGCTCGACTACGGCGGCAAGGCCGCCAAGCTCGGCAAGAATGTCGGCGACGATTTCCGCGAGGGCAAGATCACCCTGCCCGTGGTGCTTGCCTTCCGCCGCGGCAACGACGCCGAGCGCGAATTCTGGATCAAGGCGCTGGAGCGCGGCGAGATCGGCGAAGGCGATCTCGACCACGCCATCGGTTTGATGACCAAGCACCGCGCACTGGAAGACACCATCAACCGCGCCCAGCATTACGGCGCCATGGCAGTGGACGCGCTGGCGCTGTTCCCGCAGTCGCCGATGAAGACCGCGCTGGAGCAGGTCGTTGCGTTCTGTCTGGCACGGACGCATTGAGATCGAATCTTACCCACACCCCGCCCTCATGGTGAGGAGCGCGCTCTCCGGCGGAGCGCTCGCTCCGCCGCCGCGCGCGTCTCGCACCATGACTTAGCTGGGCTCTAGCATGTGCGGCCATCCTTCGAGACGCACGCCTTCGGCGTGCTTCTCAGGATGAGGATTGAGTGTTCGGCTAAATCCGCACCACCAATTCCTTGATCAGCGTCGTGATCCGCCCCGTCGGGGATTCCAGTTCTTTCATGATCGAGAAGTGATCCGCGCCCGGGATCTCCTCATAGCTCACCGGCAGGCCATGCTGCACGCGATGCACCGCGAGGTCCGCCGTCTGCTGGCGCAGGATAGGTAATTCGCCGCCGCCGACCACCAGCGCCAGCGGCTTGTTCGGGCCACCATCCTGCATCAGCGGCGACTGGCGCTTCGACATCGCTTCATCGAGCTTCAGTTTCTCGTTCAGATAGGACGCGCGGATGGGTTCGAGATCGTAGATGCCGGAGATCGCCACGCCGCCTTTCACCTTCGGATGCGACAAGGTTGTCGCGGTGAGATGGCCGCCGGCGGACCAGCCGGAAACCACGATACGGTTCGGATCGCCGCCGAGCGACGGCAGCTTTTCGGCGAGCGCATCGACGCCCACGTGCATCTCGGCGACGATCTCGTCCAGCGTCGCATCCGGCGCCAGCGTGTAGCCGATCGCGGCGACGTTGATGCCATGGGCGATCGGGCCGGCGGCGAAGCAGGTGAAGAAATCCTTCGAGCGCATCTGCCAGTAGCCGCCATGGATCAGCAGCAGCACCGGCCCTCCCTCGGCGGCCTTGATGAAATCGAACCTGTTGCGCTCGCGCGGGCCGTAAGCAACATCGAGATGCGCGGGATACTTTGCCTTCATGGCGTCGGATCGCTGGCCCCAACCTGCAGCGATATCGGCGCTGCCCGCAACGGCGGTCGAGTTGTTCAGGCCGGCATCGAGCTGCTCGCGCGACATCGCGCGCCAGTTGGAATCGCCGAAAGGCTTACTCATGGTTGCATCCCTGCATTGTGTGAGGCGACTTGGGTTAAGGAGATTTGGCCTGCGGGTCCCATTTATCCAGAAAATGGTCTACACGGCTACGTCGGGATCAACATCCCAAGCATACGAATTGCTCTGCATCCGAAATTGGAGACGTGCGTGGCCTCTCAGCAAGACCTTATCAAAGCAACGGCCTGCGCCGTGGTCGATCAACTCAATGCGGGGACCGTGACGCCACTCGATCTGCTCGACGTGCTGGAAGCGCGCATCAAGGAAGTCGACGGCCAGGTCAACGCGCTACCGATCCTGTGTTTCGATCGCGCGCGCGACGCTGCGAAAGAGCTGATGAAGAAGCCGCTCGGCGAACGCGGCATCCTCGCCGGCCTGCCGGTGCCGATCAAGGATCTCACAGCAGTTGCCGGCGTGCGCACCACGCAGGGATCGCCGATCTTCAAGGACGTGGTGCCCGCCAAGTCGAACGTCCTCGTCGAACGCCTCGAAGAAAACGGCGGCGTGATCTACGCAAAATCCAACACTCCTGAATTCGGCGCGGGTGCCAACACATTCAACGAAGTGTTCGGCGCCACACTGAACCCCTGGGACCTTTCCAAGTCCGCGGCCGGCTCGTCCGGCGGCGCTGCGGCAGCAGTTGCCAGCGGCACGGCGTGGATCGCACACGGTTCCGACATGGGCGGATCGCTGCGCAACCCCGCCAGCTTCTGCGGGATCGTCGGCCTGCGTCCGAGCATCGGCCGCGTCGCCACCACGCCATCGGTCGCGCTGGGGCGGACGCTCAGCGTGCAGGGCCCCATGGCCCGCACCGTCGAGGATCTCGCGCTGATGCTTGACGCCATGAGCGGCGAATTTGCCGGCGATCCGCTCTCGATCCCGCTGCTGCCGACCTCGTTCCGCTCGGCGGTCCGCGCCGGCACCAAGCCGAAGCGCATCGCCTATTCGCCTGATCTCGGCATCACCCCGGTGGATCCGGAAGTCGCCGCCATCACCCGCAAGGCAGCGGAAGCCTTCGCCGACGCAGGCGTCATCGTCGAGGAAGCGCATCCCGATCTCAGGGAAGCACACGAGTGCTTCCACGTGCTGCGCGCCTACGACTTCGCGCTCTCCAAGGCAGTCTTGCTGCGCGACAAGCGCGATATGCTCAAGCCGGAAGTGATCTGGAATATCGAAGAAGGCCTCAAGCTCAAGGTCAGCGACCTCGAACGCGCCGAAGGCCAGCGCATCGCGATGATGGCGCGGGCCTATGAGTTCTTCCAGACCTACGACCTGCTGCTGTGCCCGGCGACCATCACACCGCCGTTCCCGATCGAGCAGCGCTATCTCGCCGAATGCAACGGCACCACATTCGATAACTACGTGCAGTGGCTCGGCATCGTCTATGCGATCACGCTGACCTGCTGCCCGGCGCTGTCGATGCCATGCGGCTTCACCTCGAAGGGTCTGCCGGTCGGATTGCAGGTCGTGGGCCCGCCGCGCGGCGAAGCCTCGCTGCTCGCCGGCGCGCGCGTGCTGGAAGACATTCTGGGCCTGCGCGACTCCACGCCGATCGATCCGCGCCCGGCGAAGTAACGAAACGCTGTCACGGCCGGGCCACAGCGCAAAGCAAGGCTTCGCGTGATGACCCGGCCACCATCGTTAGTCTGCCGTTCTCAGTGGACGCATGCCCGGACCAAGTGAGGGAATGATCGGCCCTGCGGCCCGCCCTTTATTCGACTTTCGTCGATAGTGCACCGCAATAATTCCACGATATCGCGACATTGCGCCGCAGGCTGCCTGTGCTACAGGCAATCAGAGGTTCTTTTGCCACCAGCAATGCATTCCGCGGCATTGGCTTTTCGTGCCGCGCGTGGCAACGGAGCTTTTCATTTCACGGAATATGAGGCTTTACGTGGCTGAACAATTTGCAACCCCGGCGGACGGCAAACTCCACTTCGACGATGCGAAAAAGCGGATCAAGGCGATCTTCATCGGCTCGATGGGCAATCTCGTCGAATGGTATGACTTCTACGCCTACACGGCCTTCGCCCTGTATTTCGCCCCGGCCTTCTTCCCGAACAGCGACCCCGTCGTGCAGCAGCTCAATGCGGCGGTGCTGTTCGCCGCCACCTTCCTGATGCGGCCGCTCGGCGGCTGGCTGTTCGGCTATCTCGCCGACACCTATGGCCGTCGTATATCGCTGACGATCTCGGTCCTGTGCATGTGCTTCGGCTCGCTGATCATCGCCTGCACGCCGACCTATGCCACCATCGGCATCGCGGCACCGATCCTGCTCGCGCTCGCCCGTATCATCGAAGGCCTCAGCCTCGGCGGCGAATATGGCGCCAGCGCTACCTATCTCTCGGAAGTTGCCGATCCCAACCATCGCGGCTTCTATTCGAGCTTTCAGTACGTCACCCTGATCGGCGGCCAGTTGACCGCGATCATCGTGCTCCTGCTGCTGCAGAAGGTGTTCCTCACCGAGCAGGAGCTGAAGGACTGGGGCTGGCGCATTCCGTTCGTGATCGGCGCGGGTCTTGCGGTCTTCACTGCCGTGATGCGCCGCGACATGCACGAGACTGACCAGTTCGTTGAAGCCAAGAAGCAGGCCAAGCCGATGGGTTCGCTGCGCGCGCTGATGGCCTATCCGCGCGAATTGCTGTTGGTTGTCGGCCTCACCGCCGGCGGCACCGCAGCGTTCTATACCTTCACCACCTATATGCAGACCTTCGTGAAGCTCTCGGTCGGCCTCACCGCGGACCAGACCACGATGGTGATCTTCGGCACGCTGGTGTTCGCCTGCCTGCTGCAGCCGATCTATGGCGCGATCTCCGACCGCATCGGCCGCAAGCCGCTGCTGATTTTCTTCGGCGTTGCCGGCACGCTCAGCACGGTGCCGATCCTCACCACGCTGCAGACCACCAAGTCGCCATTCACCGCATTCCTGCTGATCTCTGGCGCCTGGGTGTTCGTGGCGGGCTACACCTCGATCAATGCCGTGGTAAAGGCCGAACTGTTCCCGACCAATATCCGCGCCCTTGGCGTCGGCGTGCCTTATGCGCTGACGGTATCAATCTTCGGCGGTACGGCGCCGGCGATCGCGCTATACTTCAAGCAGATCGGTCATGAACAGTGGTTCTACTATTACCTGTCGGGCATGATCTTCCTGTCGTTGCTGATTTACGCCACGATGCGCGACACCAAGCACAAGTCGGCGATGCACCGTCACGAGTGACGACAACGATTTAGCGAAGGAGCGTCAGCCATGACCGAGGACCACACCCCGCCGGATTCCAAGCTGCCCGAATCCAAGCTGACTCAATCCAAACGGCGCTGGGCGCGCGAGGGCCGGTTTCTCACCGGCAAGGTTGCGCGCCCAGGAGAACAGCGGCTTCCACCCGGCCAGCACCTGACCCAGGACTGGCCGGTGCTGGATCTGGGCATCACACCCGACATCCCCCGCGAGCGCTGGCGCCTCGATGTCTACGGCGCCGTCGAGACGCCGCTGTTCTGGGATTTCGCGCAGTTTTCCGCGCAGCCGCAATCGACCTTCATCTCCGACATTCATTGCGTCACCACCTGGTCGCGTTACGACAACCAGTGGGAGGGACTCTCGACGCGCGCGCTGCTGGATGCCTGCCAGCCGAAGCCCGAGGCCCGCTTCGTCGTGCTGGAATCCCATGACGGCTACACCACCAACCTGTCACTGGAAGACTTCGCTGCCGAAGACGCGCTGCTGGCGCACTCCTGGCAGGGTATGCCGATCGAGCGCGACCACGGCGGCCCGGTGCGCGTGATCGTGCCGCATCTGTATTTCTGGAAGAGCGCCAAGTGGCTGCAGCGCATCGAATTCGTCGGCGATGACAAGCCCGGCTATTGGGAAGTGCGCGGCTACCACAACCGCGGCGACCCCTGGCAAGAGCAGCGATATTCGGACGACTGACAGCGACACGTTGATGGAAACGTGATCGCACTTGATGCTCTCGCAGTGATGCCGCGACAGCTCGCTTGCTGCGGCTATGAAGGGAAATTCTACTTCAGCACTTCGCAAACGCTGCGATGATCCTGACGTATCCGTCCCTCAATGCGGCAAGAGACTTTCGCCCACCAGCCGTCGAGCGACTCGCGATCGCAATGCAGTTTCACGCTCATGCCATCGGCAAATTCGATCCATTCGGCGAAGCGGTGCGACGGCACGGCGATGACCACCGGGATGTCGCTCGAGAGCGCGCGCTCGATCAGATAAGCGAGCCCCTTGCCCTCGCGCTCCTGCTTGCCGAACCGGTTGATGATGACGAGATCGGCGCCCTCGTCGATGGCGTCGGCAACCTGCGTGCCGGCATCGAGCAATTGTCCAACATCGAGCTTGCAGCCCTTGGCGCCGGGACCGAGATCCTGAAACAGCCGCACTTGCGCACCGGTATGCAGCATGACCGCGGTCAGCTTCGGCACGTCGAATTCGCGATGCCCGAGTTGCACCAATCCGATGGCGCGAACGCCCTGCTTGCTCAGATCCGCCGCGAAGGCGCGCAGCACCGCGTCGGGGTCCTGATCCCTGTCATAGACCAGGGCAGCCAGATCACATTGGGAGTCGAACATTGCAGGTTCCGGTTCAGCCGTCAGGCAGCACAAGGCGCTCGCGATCCTATGCTGTAATGGGCGTATTCAAAAGCCTGATCAGGGCGCGGTCTCGGTATATTTATCCGGATATAGCGCCAGGTCCCGCCCGGTCGCGAAGCTAGAATCTGCGCTTCTTGCCGATATCGCCCTTCAGCGCCAGCAACTCCTTGCGCGCAGCGGTGGTCGCAGCATTTTCGATGCCACGATAGCGCTTGATGAGGGTCAGGCCGAACGGCGTGAGGATAGCTCCGCCGCCATTCTTGCCGCCGGTCTGGCGCTCGACGGCGGGCTGCCCGCAGATCTGGTTCAGTTCATCGACCAGATCCCAGGCGCGCTTGTAGGACATCGCCATGGCGCGGCCGGCGGCCGAAATCGAACCGGTGACATGAATATGTTCGAGAAGCTGGATCTTGCCCGGCCCGATCCGTCCCTCGGGATCGAGGTCGATGCGGATACTGAGGGCTGGCGCGAGCGGGCTGGCGGGTTTGGACATGGCCAAAGTCTACGTTCCCGGACGCAACCTTGCCAGTCCAACAATCAAGGAACGTTTCAACGTTGGCCGCATTCGGGGCAGACGACTTCGCCCCTGGTCACATGCGCGATGCCGCGACAAACCCATTTCCGGGCTATCGCGTGCAGCGGCCGCCGGGCCAACTGATAGATGAAATACATATCGAGCATGATGACATGAGATCCGTTCGTCAGGCCATAGATGGGGCGGCGTCCTGCAATCAGAACGCCGCCTTTATCTGGTCAGCTATCTCTTTTTAGTTAGCCATGCAGCTTCTTGGCGGTCTCGGCGATCACCTTGCCCTGATAACGGGCACCGGCCAGCTCGTTGGCCGAAGGCTGGCGGCTACCATCGCCACCGGTCAATGTGGTCGCGCCGTAAGGCGAGCCGCCGGTGACTTCATCGAGCTTCATCTGGCCCTGGAAGCCGTAATTGAGGCCGACGATGGTCATGCCGAAATGCAGCAGGTTGGTGATGATGGAGAACAGCGTGGTTTCCTGGCCGCCGTGCTGGGTCGCGGTCGACGTGAAGGCACCGCCGACCTTGCCGTGCAGCGCGCCCTTCATCCACAAGCCACCGGCCTGATCGAGGAAGTTGGCCATCTGCGAGGACATGCGGCCGAAGCGGGTGCCGGTGCCGACGATGATCGCGTCGTAATTGGCGAGATCGTTGATGGTCGCGACCGGCGCCGCCTGGTCCATCTTGTAGTAGGACGCCTTGGCGACGTCGTCGGGCACCAGTTCAGGCACGCGCTTGATGTCGACGGTAGCTCCAGCTTCGCGGGCACCTTCGGCCACGGCATTGGCCATCGCTTCGATATGGCCGTAAGCGGAATAATACAGAACGAGTACTTTGGTCATGGTCAGTCTCCGTTGGATTGGGATGAGTAGGTCGGGTTGATGATTGATGGGCGCCTTTGACCTGCGTCAGGCGGCGTCCACCAGCACGAGTTCGGAATCTTCCAGCGCCGTGATCGTGACGTAGGCTTCATCGCGGATAGCGACGCCGTCGCGGGCGTTGACGCGAATGCCGTTGATCTCGATCGCGCCGGCGGCCGGCACGAGGTAGCCGTTACGCGAGCTACCCAGCGGATATTGCGCGGTCTCACCGGCCTTCAGCGTGGTCGCCAGCACCCGGGCGTCAGCCCGGATAGGCAGTGCCCCGGCGTCGTCCTTGAAGCCGCTGGCAATGGTGACGAACTGGCCGGAGCGATCGGCCTTCGGAAACGGCTTGGCGCCCCAGCACGGCTGGCCCCCCGTTTGCGTCGGCTCGATCCAGATCTGGAAAATCCGCGTGGTCGATGCCTCCAGATTGTATTCAGAGTGCCGGATGCCCGAGCCCGCACTCATCACCTGGACGTCGCCGGCCTCGGTGCGGCCCGTGTTGCCCAGACTGTCCTGATGCGTGATCGCGCCTTCACGGACATAGGTAATGATTTCCATGTTCGCGTGCGGATGCGCCGGGAAACCGCTGTTTGGCGCGATCTCGTCGTCGTTCCAGACGCGGAGGCTGCCGTGCCCCATGTTTTCCGGGTCATAGTGGCTGCCGAACGAGAAATGGTGCTTGGCCTTGAGCCAGCCGTGGTCGGCGCCGCCGAGTTTGTCGAAAGGTCTGAGGTCGATCATGACGAAATCCTCATCTGGTTACTTGCGTTTGATGCATTTGCATCCTGGACCTCTGGATATGCCCTCACGGATGGGACATAAATAGAAATGATTGAAACTCATCGTTTCGGATTTTGAGATGTCAAAACTTCCCGACTTCGAGGCGCTGGCGATTTTCGCCAAGGTGGTCGAGCTGCGGTCCTTCGCGGCGGCGGCAACCGAGCTGACCCTGTCCAAGGCGACTGTCTCCAAGGCGGTAAGCCGGCTGGAGGACCGCCTGGGCGCGCGACTGTTCAACCGGACCTCGCGACGTCTGGCGCTGACCGACGCCGGCAAGACACTGGCGGTGAAGGCAACACAGCTTTTGGCCGACGGCGAGGCGGCGGAGAACGAGGCGCTGGCGCAATCGGCGACGCCGCGCGGCCTGGTACGGCTGGCCGTGCCGATGACCTATGGCACCAATACGGTGGCCCATCTGCTGCCGGAATTCCTCGCCCAATATCCGGAAGTCTCCATCGACCTCAGCCTCAGCGACGCGACCGTCGACCTGATCGGCGAAGGCTTCGATGCCGCGATCCGCATCGCGTCATTGCCGGACTCATCGCTGATCGCGCGGCGGCTGCGTCCGGTGAAGCGCCACATTGTGGCGGCGCCGTCCTATTTCGCAAAATATGGCCGGCCGACGCATCCCATGCATCTCGCCGACCACAAATGCTTTGGCTACACCTATCTCTCGACCCCCGGCGTCTGGCACTTCACCAACGCGGTCGGCGAGCAGGCCAGCGTTCGGCCCGCCGGGCCGCTCCGCGTCAACAATGGCGAGGCGCTGCTGCCGGCGATGATCGCCGGATTGGGGATCGGCGACCTGCCTGATTTCATTGTCGGCGACGCATTGGCGAGCGGCGCGCTGGAAGCCGTGTTGCAGGACTGGTCGCTGTCGTCGAGCGGCGTCTATCTCGTCACGCCTCCGGGAGGCCCGCGCCCGGCCCGTGTTGAAGTGCTGCTGGAATTTCTTGCTGACAAACTCGCCATCACGGGCAAGCGCACACGCAAACCGTCAGGCTAGCCCGCCTTCATCATCTGCCCGTAGATGCCGAAATACTGGTCGCGCATATTGGCGATATCGAACTCGGTGACGAAATCCTTCGCCGTCCTTGCGATCTTCGCAGCAAGATCGGGCTGCGCCGCAAGCGCCACGATCTTGTCGGCGAGATCCTCGGCGGATCCGACCTTGAACTTGATACCGTTCGAGCCGTCCACCAGCAGTTCGGCCGGGCCATCGACATCCGCGGCGATGACGGGCAAGCCGACGGCCATGGCTTCGAGCAGCACCAGCCCGAAACCTTCGAAACGCGATGGCAGAACGAAGATATCGGCCTCGTCCAGCGGACGGCGCACATCGGTGCGCCCGCACAGGAAGCGAACGCGATCGGCAACATTCTCCGCGATCGCCTGCGCCTTCAAACTCAGGAGGGTCGACTCGTCGCCCTCCGGCGGGCTGCCGACGAAATCGCAGCGAATGTCGAGCCCGCGCGTGACGCAGAGGCTGACCGCCTTGATCAGAAGGTCCTGGCCCTTCTGTTTCGGATAGATGCGGGCCACGTTGATCAACCGCAGCGGCGAGCCGAAGCGACGTTGCCGCGCCACTCTATCGAATGTCGCCAGCGGAATGCCGTTGTGCACCTTGAACAGGCGCTTCAGTTTGACGGATTCGCATTCACGCTCGACCGCAGCCGAGATTGCGATATTCCAATCGACGAACCGCTGATGCAGCCGAAGCTTCACGCGGTCCCACGCGTTCACGAGGCCGGTATTGTGAATCGTGTAGCCGACACTCATCGGACGATACAGTTTACTCAACATGGCGAAGTGCTTGGCGCCGCTGTCATGCGCATGGATGATACGAACATCGTGACGGCGAATGATGTTGAGCAGACTTAGAATGACACGTGGATTGCGGTTTCCGGGTGGGCGCTTGAGGAAGTAGACCGGGTGACCCGTCGCGGAGAGCTCGGCAGCGAGGTCGGGATGGAAAAAGTCGTTGATGACGACGAAAACCTGCGGAATGTCCTCTCCCGGCGCGCAACTGGCAGCGAAATTGATCAGCAATCGTTCGGACCCGCCAACGGTCAGCGACGAAATCAATTGAAGCACACAACCCACTTTGAAATGCTCCCGGCCCGAATGCCGGGCGACTTCCAAATCCGACACATCCCAAACGGCCCGATGGCGAAATAGCGCCAGGCTTTTTGTTTGTTGGGAGTAATCCATTCCCTATTTCGGCTGATGCTCATGGCTATTCTGCGGCGCACCAAAAGCGCCGCGGAAGCGAATTCTGGCGGAAAGACGGCAGAGTTGCGCTGGAATGCGCACGCAGGTTGTGCAGTGGCGCCAAAGCACATCGGATTTCGAGAAAGCGCAAAACTTCCACGCCATTTGCGGCAACGATGCATTCGTTGCTTTCGCTCGATGATATTCAGTCAGCCATTTCATTGACGAAAAACGCACTGCACGTAGCTTTGATGCACGCCATTGCATCAGAGAAAATGACCATGACCACCGCCTCCCCTACCCGACGTTTGCTATCAACGCTCATCGCGACCGCCTTCAGCGCAGCGCTTGCTACGTCCGCATTCGCTGCCGATCAGATCACACTGCGCGTCGGCGATCAGAAGGGTGGCAATCGTTCGCTGCTGGAAGCCGCCGGACTCACCAAGGACCTGCCCTACAAGATCCAGTGGTCGGAGTTCCCTGCGGCCGCACCGATCCTCGAAGCCATCAATGCGGGTGCACTCGATATCGGTCACACCGGCGATCTCGCTTTCCTTACAGTCTATGCCAACGGCTCGCCTATCAAGGCGATCGGCGGTGTCCGCGCCAATGCCGATACGCAGGCGATCCTCGTGCGCAACGACTCGCCCATCAAGACCGCGGCCGATCTCAAGGGCAAGCGCCTCGCCGGCACGCGCGGCGGCTGGGGCCAGTTCCTGATCGACGCCACGCTGGAGAAGGCCGGCTACAAGATCACCGACGCGACCTTCGCGCCGCTCGGTCCCGTCGACGCCAAGATCGCGCTGGTCGCGGGCTCCATCGATGGTTGGGCGGTGTGGGAGCCCTATGTCTCCTACGCCGTGCTGAAAGACAACGCCCGCGTTGTCGCCGACGGCGCCGGACTCACGCCGACGCTCACCTTCATCATCGCATCGGACCAGGCCATCGCCACCAAGCGCGAAGCGGTCGCCGACTTCCTGCGACGCCTCGACAAGGCGCGTAACTGGTCGCGCGAGCATATCGAAGATTATGCGAAGAATACCGCCGAACTGACCAAACTGCCGGAAGACGTGCTTGTGCGTGCCTACAAGGCACAAGACACGCGGCCGATCGCCATCGACGATGGCGTGGTCAAGGAATTCCAGGAAGCGTCCGACCGCGCCACACGTTACGGAATCCTGTCGAAGCAGGTCGATGTCAGCAAGGCGGTCGATCGCAGCTTCACGCAGACGGCGCCGGCCTCGAACTAGTCGAAGACGACCTGGCGAAGGTTTCTCAATTTACCTTCGCCAACGTCGTCACTGCACGTGGCAAGATCTCCACTGTCGCCGTACGTCCTGCGACCAGCATCGTGCCTGCCGGCACGGGATCCAGGGCGATGCGCACAGGCACGCGCTGGGCCAGACGGACCCAACTGAAAGTCGGGGTCACATTGGCGAGCAGGTTGCTGCCCTCCGCGCGGTCGCGGTCCTCGATACCAGCGGCGACGCTCTCGACATGGCCGGTGAGCTTGGCGGCATCACCCATCAAGTGAATATGGACGGGATCGCCGACGTGAATACGCGACAGTTTTGTCTCTTCGAAGTAGCCATCGACATGCAGGCTCGACGTATCGACCAGCGCCATCACACCCTTGCCCGCGGTGACATATGTGCCCGGCCGCAGATCCATGTTGGAGATCACGCCCGAGACCGGTGCATGGACCTCGCTGCGATCGAGATTGAGCTGTGCCACCGCCTGATCGGCAACGGCCTGATCCAGTGATGCCTTGGCGAGGAGTTGCGTCGCCAGCACTTGCTCCTTCTTCTGCTGCGACACAGCCGCGGTCGTGAGATCGTTGTAACGCTTCAGATCCAGATCGGCCTGCTCAAGGCTGGCCTTGCGACCGGCCACAACCGCCTCGGCCTGCTGTAGCGCCAGTCCGAAACGCGCGCGGTCGATCCGCATGATGACGTCGCCGCGGGCCACCTTCTGATTGTCCTTCACCAGAATTTCGGTGACGAAGCCGGAAACATCCGGCGTTACGGTGACCACATCGGCGCGGACGCGGCCGTCGCGGGTCCAGGGCGCATCCATGTAATAGACCCAGAGATAGTGCCCCACGGCGAGCGCAGCGACAACCGCCAACGCGGTGACGGCGAAACGACGAACAAAACTCACAGCGTTTTTCATGACAGCAATCCGGAGGATAAATAGACCACGCCGCCCAGCAGGCAGACATACAGAGCAAGATCGAACAGCGCGCGGTGCCAGACATAGCGATAGAGGCCCGAGCGCTCGATCAGCGGGCGCAGCAACGCGCCGATGGCATAAGTGATGACCAGCCACAGCATCAGCGACGGCATCAGCACGCCGAACAGGTCGATTTCATATCTCATGCGGCCGCACTCCCCGCGTGAAGGCCCGGTTCGGGCAGATAGGCGGGGGCCGCCGGAAACAGGCCGCGGCGAATGCCGACAAGCCCGATCAACGCGTCCGCGCGCCCTGCCCCGCGCTCGCCCATGGCTTCCGACAGCGCGTGATCGACCTTCGCCAGTAGCGGTTCCGGCATCGCGCCGCCATTGTAGCTGCGGAAACTCACGGCAAGCTCATCCAGCATCGCGTCCATTGCGTTGAGTGTCGGCAGCGACAGGTGATGACGGGCACGGCGCAGATCGACGATGTTCAGCCCGACCCGCAACTCGCGCAGGTTGTCGACCATGCGCAGCTCGGAGTCTTTCAGCGCCGTCAGCCGTGGCGCGAGCAGACCGATGCGATTCAGCATCAAGCCGGCAAAGGCTGCGCGGTCGCGGTTGCCGCGCCGCTCGGCGGCCTGCGCGATGGCAATCCAGCCGCGCCACATCAAGCGCTTCACGCTCCATTCGGAGCCCACCGAGCGGATCAACTGGATCGAAATGACGGACAGCTCGGTACCGACGAAGAAAGCCATGCTGGAATTGGCGAAACTTGCGAAGTCGGCATTGTAGGTCGTCTGCAACGCCATCAGCGTCGCGGTATTCGCCGCCAGCAGCATGCCGATGAAGAAGGTGGCGGGACGCGCGATCAGATAGCCGAACAGCAGGAACGGCGGCGCCAGCACGGCGACCAGCACTTCGACATCGGTGATGGCCGGCAGGATCGCGAACAGATAGAGCGCGATGATGACCATCGCGACCAGGGTCCATTTGGCAAAGCCACGCAACCCGACCGCGGGATCATCCATGCTGGCGAAGAACGAGCAACCGATAGCGGCCATGGTCGGCGCTGTCGCGCCGTCGGTCCAGCCGGTGGCGATCCAGAATGCGCAACAGACCAGGATCGTAACGAATACGCCTGCTGCGGACCACAGCGCCATGCCGTGATCGACATGCCGCACCGGGGCCACCCCGGCTTCGGCCTGAAAGGCGAGTTTTGCGCCCGGCGGGCGACCGCCCTCGGCGATCGCCCGATTGAGGACCCGGCAATCCGCGGAAATATCGACGAGTTCGCGCATCCGGATCAGGAGGCTGGCGATCATGATCTCGTTCCATGACGACGACGCGCTCAGCTTCGGTTGCTGGGCGGCAATCATGCTGCGCAGCCGCTCGGCAGGTTCGCGGTCGGTCCCGTTGTCGGCAATCCAGGCGGAGACGTCCTCGATCAACGCCATCAGGTGCGGGTAGGTCGTCCGCGCGTCCTCGTCCAGCGCATCGATACGATCACCCATGGATGACAGCAGCGGCAGCAATGTCAGCATCCGCGTGCGCAGCGCGCGCATCCAGCGCGAGGTCTCGCGGCCGCCGAGCCGATCATAGGCCAGATGATCGGCCAGCGTATCGATATCGACGGCGTCGGCCGCAAGCTTCAGGCGCAGATCGCGCGTTGCTGGATCGGTGCTGCGGCCGGCCAGAACCTCCTGGGTGAGCTTGCGCGCGCCGGCCAGCCACGTATCGACCCGCGAGGCAACGGCAGGGCCAACGCTGCGCGGCAGCAGAATGGTGGAGACAAGCGTCGCGCAAAGAATACCGACAATGATTTCCTCGCTCCGCGCGACAGCCGTGTCGAAAATGGCCGCGGGTTCATTGACCGAGGGAAAGCTGATCAGCGCACAGGTATAGCCCGCGAGCATGAACATGTAGCTGCGCGGTGTCCTGTCCAGCAGCGACACATAGAGGCAACAGCCGACCCACAGCGCGATGGCGAGGCTCAGCAGTTCCGGTGAATTGACCAGGTTCGGCACCAGCACGACGCTGGCAGAGGCGCCGACCAGAGTGCCGATCACACGAAACAGCGCTTTCGAACGCGTGGCGCCGGCCAGTGGCTGCGACGCGATATAGACCGTGGCCAGCGCCCAATAGGGCCGCGGCAGATCCATCGCGAAACCAATGAGCAGCGCCATCATGCCGGCAATGAAGGTTTTCACGGAGAAGACGATATCGGCGTGGCGGACGAGAAACGTTGGCTGGACAGCAGCGGAGGTCATGGCAGCGCGTCCGCCTCCTCGGCGGCCTCAAACAGGCGACTGGCCGATTGCTCGATCCGTCCGAGGACATCGAAGGCAACCGCGAGTTCGTCCGGCGGGATGCCCTTCATCAGGTCGGCGCGTAGCCGGCGCATGACGCGCCTGACCTCCTCCGCCTTGGCTTCGCCCAGCGGCGTCAGATGCAGCATCTTGGCGCGGCGATCGGTCGGGTCCTCGCGGCGCTCGACCAGCCCTTCCGCGGCGAGCAGATCGATCAGCCGGACGACCGATGGTCCCTCAAGCCCGATTTCATCGGCGAGCACGCCCTGCCGCACATGCTCGCGTCCGGCCCGGGACAGGATCAGCAACGGATGTGCGGTGGCTTCAGACAGGCCATGCGCCGACAGGGTCTGGTCAGCCTTGCGGCGCCAGACCCGTGCCAGTCGCGCAACCAGCAGGCCCAGTTCGGCCTGGATATGCGCTTGGGAGTGGGGCATGGAAATTAGATAGGACCCTATCGATTAGGCTGCAATCTATTTTGTGCATCGCATCAGTCACGGTGTGGTGAGCGCCGCGGGGCGCCCCGGGGACCTGCAGGCCCGGCGGGGAGGCTCTCATGTGGGGAAACGGCGCCGGCAGCGAGATATTGCGAATTTCCCAATGATTTCCGTGGGCCATATCTTTCAGCGATTGAAATCCCCCTTGTTTCTGCCATGTTCGCGCCCAAAGCAGGCATCGGGTAGTGTTCTCAAGCGCGCGAATCTCCATCGCGCCGATGCTCCATTGAAAGCGGCAAAGGAATTCCATGGCGAAGCCAGCAGTGATTGTCGTCGGTGCGGACAAGGGTGGGGTCGGCAAGACCACGGTTTCGCGGACGGTTCTGGATTATTTCAGCGCCAACAACGTTCCGACGCGGGCTTTCGACACTGAAGCGCCCCGCGGCACGCTGAAGCGGTTCCATTCCGACATCACCGAGATCGTCGACATGACGACCACGGCCGACCAGATGAAGATCTTCGATACGCTCAACGCCGTGTCGCCCTCGGTGACCGTGATCGACGTCCGCGCAGGCCTGTTGTCCCGGGCGCTGGCCGATTTACGCGACATCGGCTTCCTCGATGCCGCCAAATCGGGCCAGATCACCTTCGCGGTATTTCACATCCTCGGCCCGTCGATCGCCTCGCTGGACGAAATCGCCGAAACCGCCGGCTTCATGGACGGCGCCAAGTATTTCCTGGTGAAGAACTTCATCAACAACACCAGCTTCTTCGAATGGGACCAGGCGACCTACAACTCGTATTTCCACCGCATCAAGGGCGCCACCGAAATCACCATCCCGAAGCTGAACGAAATGGCCTATGAGCAGGTCGAGGTCTCCAGCGTGCCGTTCCTGAAATTCGTGGCCAACAAGGGTCCGCAGGATGAGGCCGCAAATTACTCGTTCGTGCTGCGCGGCTATGTCCGGCACTGGCTCGCCAATGTCTGGAGCGAATTCGATCGCATCAAGCTGACCGACATCGTCCACGACAAGCCCGGCGCCCGCAGCCCCGGCGAGAAGTAAGTCCATTTAACGATTGGAGCGGCGTCGGATTCGCCTGATATTGCGCCGATGCGACGCACGCCCGTTTATATCATCTGCTCGACGCGACCGATGGTCGGCAAGACCCTCCTCGCGCGCCTGTTGTGCGAATTCCTGAAATTGCAGCGCGGCGACGTCACCGGTTTCGATGTCAGCCTCAAGGAACCATCGCTGCTGGATTTCCTGCCGAAACTGACCGAGACTGCCGACGTCAATGACACGTTCGGCAAGATGTCGCTGATGGACCGGCTCATCATCAATGACGACATGGCCAAGGTGATCGACCTTGGCTATCACGCCTTCGACGAATTCTTCAAAATGACTGGCGAGATCGGTTTCGCAAAGGAAGCCGCCCGCCGCGGCGTGGCGCCCATCGTCTTCTTCATGGGCGACAGCGACCGGGCCTCGGCCCGCGCCTATGAAATGCTGCGGCAGCAGTTCGCGCACAATTCGCTCTATGTGGTCGACAACGAACACGTGCTGCGCGGCGAAATTCCGGTCGCTCTGGCGCAGGGCCGCATGCTGCGCATCGCGGCACTGCCGCCGTTCCTCAAGACCTATATCGACCGGCTGAATTTCTCCTTCACCGGCTATCTGCGTTCGGAGCAGGATTCATCCACCGAACTGCATCAGTGGATCCGGGCAAACTATTTCAGCTTTCGCGAGATCGAGCTTGGGCTGTTGCTGCAGGGGTCGTGAGTTCTCCCCTCGCCCCGGCTTGCGGGGAGAGGTCAAGACAAGGTCAATGCCCTTCGAACGTCATCAACGTCCGCACCGGCACATTCATCGCCCGCAGCTTCGCCGCGCCCCCGAGATCTGGCAGGTCGATGATGAAACAGGCGGCCATCACCTCGGCACCGATCTGGCGCATCAGTTTCACCGCGCCTTCGGCCGTGCCGCCGGTGGCGATGAGGTCGTCGACCAGGATTACGCGCTCGCCGGGCTTGATGGCATCGGCATGCACTTCCATTTCGTCGATACCGTATTCCAGCGAATAGGCTATCCGCACGGTCGTATGCGGCAGCTTGCCCTTCTTGCGGATCGGCACGAAGCCGGCCGAGAGCTGATGCGCCACAGCACCGCCGATGATGAAGCCCCGCGCTTCCATGCCGGCAACCTTGTCGATCTTCAGCCCCGCCCAGGGCTGCACCAGCTCGTCCACCGCGCGGCGAAACGAGCGCGCATCCCCGAGCAGCGTGGTGATGTCGCGAAACAGGATACCCGGCCTCGGGTAATCCGGAATGGTACGGACGGAGGCTTTGAGATCGTGTTCGAGTTCGGGTGTCATCAGGGTCTTTCAGTTCTTCGGGTGGAGATCAGTTGGGGCGTTGCCCCAACCGAAATGCGTTTTCGACGATACGTAAGCCGACCTCGCCACCAAGCGACATCAGCGATTCCGGGTGAAACTGCACACCGCCGACCGGCAGTGTCTTGTGCTCGATGGCCATGGCGACGCCGTCCTCGGTGCTCGCCGTCACGGTGAGCACATCGGGCATGCTGCCCTGCTCGACGAACAGCGAGTGATAGCGGCCGATGACGATCTCGTTGGGCAGGCCGTTCATCAATTGTCCGCCTCTCACTTGCACGCGCGAGGGCCGGCCATGGGCCGGCTGCGCAAGCTGACCCAGCACGCCGCCGAAATATTCGCCGATCGCCTGCACGCCGAGGCAGACGCCAAACACTGGTAGTTTCTTTTCCAGCGCCGTATCGATCGTCCTGCCGATGCCGAAATCCGCCGGACGGCCCGGCCCCGGTGACAGCACCAAAAGATCGAAACTCTCGCGGTTCAATACGGTCTGCGCATGGACATGACGAACCACGCTGACGGTCGCGCCGACCTGGCGGAAATAATCCGCCAGCATATGCACGAAGCTGTCGTCGTGATCGATCAGCAGCACTTTCTTGCCGGACCCGGATGCATCCGGTGCGAAGGCCGACAGCCGCTTCGGCGGATCGCCGCGTAGCGCCTGGAACAGCGCCGCCGCTTTGGTCTGGCACTCTTTCTCTTCGGCGACGGGATCCGAATCGAACAGCAGCGTCGCACCGACGCGGACTTCGGCAAGACCATCCTTCATGCGGATCGTGCGGATGGTGATGCCGGTATTGATGCCGCCATCGAAGGACACGGCGCCGATGGCGCCGGCATACCAGCGCCGCGACGAGCGTTCGTTATCTTCGACGAACTGCATCGCCCATAATTTCGGTGCACCAGTCACCGTCACCGCCCAGGCATGGGTGAGGAACGCATCGAGCGCGTCAAATCCGGGACGCAGCATGCCTTCGACATGATCGACAGTGTGGAACAGTTTCGAATAGGTCTCGATCTGCCGCCGCGCGAGCACCTTGATGGTGCCGGGCACGCAGACGCGTGCCTTGTCGTTGCGATCGACGTCGGTACACATGTTGAGCTCGAATTCGTCCTTCTCCGAATTCAGGAGCTGGCGGATCTGTTCGGCATCGCCGATGGCGTCGACGCCGCGCGCAATGGTGCCGGAGATCGGACAGGTCTCGACCCGGCGGCCATCGGAGCGCACGAACATCTCGGGCGAGGCGGCGACGAGAAATTCGCCATCGCCGAGATTCATCAGCGCGCCATAGGGCGAGGGATTGATGACACACAGCCGCTGGAACACTTCGGCCGGCGACCGCTCGCAAGGTTCGGCGAAGAGTTGCCCGGGCACGGCCTCGAACAGATCGCCGCGCGCGAAGGCGGCGCGGGCATTCTCCACCGTGCGCTGATATTCGCCGGGCGCATGATCGGCAAAACCCTGGCGCGGCGCCTTGTTGTAACCGCTGTCGGGCGTGTCACGCGGCAGGCCCTCGGTGGAGCGATCCTTCCACGTGAAGTCATAGGACATAAGCACGCCGCGGCCAGTGGCGCGATCATAGGCCAGCAAGGTGTCGGGCAGATACAGCACGATGTCGCGCTGATCGGCTTCGCGGGCGCGCTTCTGCTTCAGGTCTTCCATCTGGAACACGAGATCATAGGCGAAGGCGCCGTAGAGGCCGAGCATTGAGTCATCAGACGAGAATAGTTGCGCGACCATGTCGCGCACCAGCGACATCACGCTGGCGCGGCGCGTGCGCTGGTCTTCCTCGACGGGCGCCTCGCCGCGGACGATATGGCCCTTGAGCTTCGACATCGTCCGCCCGTCAAGCGCGATGCAGGGATCCTGCAGCGTGTCGGCGAGGAAGGCGATCAACACCTGGCCGCGCTTGTTCAGCGCCGTCAGTGTAAAATCCGTCCCGGTGGTCTCGAGGAGCAGCGGCGGATCGGCAAAGCCGAGATCGAAGCTCTCATAGCGCCCGGGGACGGTGGTGCCCGACGACAGCACCACGCCGCGGCGCTGGTCGAGCCGGACGATCAGATCGTCCAGCGCGGCGCCGCCGGTGAAATAGTCGACATGGCGCGCCACGGAGAGACCCGCGCGGGTCTTGTAGGCGCTGTCAGCGGGAAGCGAAAAAACAGTCCTGTTCATGGTGTCCTCTTAGGAAACGTGCCGGAGGGGGCGCCACACAGGACAAACAAGCAAAGGCCGTCGCACTGCGATGGCGGCCTTCGACGATTGTAAATAAGCAAATCGCACCGACCACCTCTTCAGGAGGTGCGCCACCAACGACGGCTGTTGCGGACAGGGGTGCTCATGGCCGGCAAATCACCATGGCCGGGCCGGAAGGTCAAGGGACTAGACGGCCTTCGGCCGCTCCCGGACAAATACCGTCAATTTGAGTGCCCCGACGCCGTCCTCGATCGGGATCCAGCCCAACTGCTCGTAATAGGCCCGCCGCGGCGGCGCGGCACATAGATAGACCCGGGCATGACCGCGGGAGAAAGCCTCCAGGCAGGCCCGTTCGATCAGGACCGGGGCGATGCCCTGCCCGCGCGCCTCCGGTTCGGTCCAGACCGCGGCGACCCAGGGCGTGTATTGCGGGCGCTCGTCGAGATCGGACACCAGCAGCGAGGCCATCCCGAGAAAGGCCGGGCCGCGATGCGCCACCAGCGCGATCGGCAGGCCAGTGCCCGCCATGTTTTCGCGCAGGCGCTCGACAATATAGGCCTCGGGCACGCCGTGGCGCTTCCACCATGCCTGCCAGATGCGATCAGCGACGGTGTCGAAAAATTCCGGCGCGTGGCGCAGATCGGAAATCGTGAAGTCGGGTGCCATGGTCTCTGTCCTGGCACCCGACCTATCCGGTCGTCCCGGCCGCATCAAGCGGGGTGGATGATCAAGCGAGATGCTTCTTGAAGAACGCCGTGGCGCGGCCCCAGGCCAGTTCGGCGGCTTCGCGGTCATGCACGCTGACACGCTGTTCGTTGACGAAAGCATGGTCGGCGTCATAGCGAAAGAACTCGGCCGACTTGCCGGCCGCCTTGAGGCCGGCCTCGAAGGCATCGACCACGGCCGGCGTGCACCAGTCGTCGCGATTGGCGAAGTGACCCTGCAGCGGCACCTGCACGTCGGCGGGCTTGACGGCCTGCTCCGGCGGAATGCCGTAGAATGCGACAGCGGCCTTCAATTCGGGAATCTTGCACGAACCGATGATCGTCACCGCGCCACCGAGGCAGAAGCCGGTCAGGCCAACCTTGGCGCCGTTGCGCGACAGATACTGCGCGGCGCCGCGCACCGTCTGCGTGGTCGCATCCATGAAATCCAGCGAGTTCATCTCTTTGCCGGCGGCGTCCGTGTCGTGATAGGGCACGACCACGCCGTTATAGAGATCAGGCGCCAGCGCATCGAAGCCAGCCAGCGCGAGGCGATCAGCCAGACCCTTGATCTGCTCCTGCAGGCCCCACCATTCCTGGATCACGACGACACCCGGCGCGTTACCGGCCTGAGCATTGGCGAGATAACCCTTGGCTTCCTTGCCGTCCGGCCGCTTGAAACTGATCGATGTTCCCATGATGTCCTCCGCTGGAATGGTTCGGGGCAACTTATAGACCCCTCACGTGTCAACTCAACCGGGCCAGCGTGCGCTGCAGGTCTCGCTTGTAGGTGAGAAAATCGACAAACAGTCCGTGTTCGCCGCCGTCCCGCCGTGGCGGTTGCGCGAACCATTGCGTGATCTCCTGCCGCAGCGCTGCTGCCGCATCCGGCCGCGCGGCCTTGGCCGCGAGATAGGCTGCGATCACGCGGGCCTGCAATGCACGCCCTTCCCAGCCCACGCCTGCGCCTTCCAGCAGCCCGGCTACATACAGGCCGTTATCCTCCGACGGAAACATGTTCATGAACAGCCTGGGCGCACCGATCACGTCCTGCCAATCGAGTGCGCGGAGATCCTCGAGGAACGGAAACGTGATCCGGTAGCCGGTCGCAAGCAACACCAGATCGACCTCGTCGCAGCGGCCATCGGCAAACACGACCAACTTGCCGTTGAATTCGCGGACCGGCTTGCGCAAACCGACATCGCCCTGGCCGAGATGCTGCAGCACCAGCGAATTGACGATCGGCGTGCGGTCATAGAGGCGGTGCTGTGGCTTCGGTAGGCCGAAGCGCTCCGGCGCGCCGACGATGAAGCGCAGAATCGGCTCGTGCAGCCTTGAGCGCAGGTTCTTCGGAATGATGAAGCGCTTCGGCTTGTGATTGCCTTCATCCGCCGGCTTGCCGGCGAGAAACTTCGGCACGAAATGATTGCCGCCGCGCACGCTCCACAACACCTTATCCGCGCGATGGATCGCATCGACGACAATGTCGCAGCCGGTATTGCCCATGCCCACCACCAGCACGCGCTGGCCGGCGAAGATATCGGCGGTCTTGTAGTCCTTGGCATGCATCAGTGGGCCATCAAAGGTGCCCGACGTTTTGGGGGTCAGGGGATCACTGAGATGACCATTGGCGATGATGACGCCGGCATAGTCTGCCGACGTGCCGTCGCTGAAAGCAGCGTGCCATCCACTTTCCTGCCGCGTCATGCTGCGCACGCCGGTGTTGAAGCGGATCAATGGATAGAGATCGAAATGCCGGGCATAGCTCTGCAGATAATCCAGCACCTGACGATGGCCGGGATAGGCCGGCCAGTCCTCCGGCATTGGGAAATCCGCAAAGGCCGTGGTGCGCTTCGACGAGATCAGATGCGTCGAGGCATAGACCGCACTCGGCGCCGCGCCATACAGCCACTGCCCGCCGACATCGGCGTTCTGCTCGACGGCTTCCACAGCATGGCCGGCGGTCTTCAGGCTCTGGATTGCGGCAAGACCTGCGGGACCGGCGCCGATGACGAGGAAGGTCATGACATCGGCTCCCGACGCTCGTCGCGATAGCGTTCGAACACGGAGCGCGCATCGAGCTGCGGTGAGTAGCCGAATTCAGACTTGAGGCGCGTATTATCGAGCACCGGGCGATACTGGATGAATTTCACGTTCTGAGGCGTCAACTTCGTCAGGCCGAGCGTATGGAGCAACCACAGCGCGCCCTTCATCACCGCGGGCGGAATCGGAACGAATGGCTTGCCATTGAGCCTTGCGATCTCCCGCAGGCTGAGCGTACCGTCGCCGGCGAGATTATAGATCCCGTCTCTGCCGGTGCGTACGGCCTGCGCCAGGGCGGCCACCACATCGCGATCAGCGATCAGCGAGAATGGCGTTGCAGTGCCACTCAGACCGGTCACGACGGGGCGCTCGAACAGCGCAGTGATCTGATTGTTCGTGGTCGGCCCCAGCACCGTGCAAGGGCGGAACACGGTCTGCCGCAGTTGCGGATGATCTTGCCGCCATCGCGCCAGCATCTCCTCGACCTCACGCTTGTTACGAGCATAAGGGAAATCCTCGTTACCGCGCAGCGGATCGGTCTCGCGCAACGGGACGGGATTCTCGGCGTGATAGCCATAGGCCGCGCCGCTCGATGTGACGATGAGGTGGTCCACACCAGCCGCGAGACAGGCTTCCAGCACATTGCGCGTGCCCAGCACGTCGATCTCATAGTCGCGCCGGTCGTCGCCTCCGACGGCAACGACCGAGGCGAGATGCACAACGGTGCGTGGCTTCACGCGGGCGATGACATCCTTCAAGGCGGGATCTCGGATGTCGCCATGCTCGTAGGCAATGCCGTCGAGACGCCGTTGCGGCGGCACCTCGCGCAGATCGAGCGCTGTCACCGGCCCGTCGCCATCGGCCGCGAGTGGGCGCAGCAAAGCGCTGCCGATGAAGCCTGCCGCGCCGGTAATCAGCACGCCGCTATTCGCCATCACGTCGCTCATGCCGCACCTTCAATGCGTGCCGGATGCGGGTCGCGCCGTTTCCACCAGCCCGCCAGCGCCCAGCCGGAGACGAGGTGCCAGACTCCCCAGCCAGCGGCGACCAGCGCAGCCCCGCCAAGCCCGTCGAATTGCGTGAGGATCAGCGCCAGCCCCAGACCGGAATTATGCATGCTGACTTCGATGGTCAGCGCGCGGGTGTCGTAGTCGCTGAGCCCAAGGATTTTCGCCACGCCCCAGCCGAGCGCCACCGCGATGGCGTTATGCAGCACCACGAACGGCAATACGGATGTCGAGAACACCGAGATGTAGCGCCAGTTGGTGATCGTTGCCGCAAGAATAAAGCCGATCAGAAAAACAAAGGACAGGATCTGCAGCGGCCGGCGCAGACGGTCTGCCAACGCCGGCAGATGACGCACCGTGAGCAAACCGGCAACCATCGGCACGCCGAGCAGCAGCACGGTCGATCCGATAAACGAGACGGGATCGACGCTCACCTGGCGCAGCAGTGCCGCGGTTTGTGGATTGAGCCCGGCCCAGAACAGGATGTTCAACGGCGTCGTGACGGACGCGAGCAGGCTGGAGATGCCGGTCATCGACACCGACAGCGCGGTGTTGCCGCGCGCCATATGGGTGATGAGGTTAGAGATGTTGCCGCCGGGACAGGCCGCCACCACCATCATGCCAAGCGCGATGGAGGGCTGCGGCTTCAACACCATGGTGATCGCCCATGTGACCGCCGGCAGCAGGATCAGTTGCGCGGCGAGCCCCGCGAGCGGCGCCGCCGGACGTCGGAACACATCAACGAAATCGGCGACGCGAAGATCGAGCGCGACGCCATACATGATCAGCGCCAGCACGATGCCGAGCGCCAACTGGCCACTTGGACTGATGTTCAACAGAATATCGTCGATTGCCGCGCCCGCCATCCATCCCCCCGATGAGCATGGATATCCGTGACGCTCACCGAGCCCGCGTCTCCCGCCTTTGCACAAAGCTTAGTCAACGGTTCCTCAAGAATCCATGGTCCGGGCGCGCACAGGCTGAAAACGAAAAAGGGCCCCATCAGGGGCCCTTTTGAAAAAATGTTTGCGATGCTCAGTGAGCGTTGGCCCAGACCTTCTTCTTCGTGAAGTACATCAGGCCGGCAAAGATGAGCAGGAACACCATCACCTGCAGGCCGATCCGCTTGCGGGCCTCGAGATGCGGTTCTGCCGTCCACATCAGGAAGGTCGCGACGTCCTTGGCGTAGTTCTCGACCTTCTGCGGGGTGCCGTCATCATACGTCACCTGATCATCGGAGATCGGCTTCGGCATCTTGATGGCGTGGCCGGGGAAGTACTTGTTGTAATACGCACCCTGCGGCAACGCGAAATCCTTCGGCGCCGGATCGACATAGCCCTGCAGCAGCGCGTCGATATAGTTCGGGCCCTTCTCCTGGAACTGGGTGAAGAAGTCGAACACGAATTGCGGGAAGCCGCGGTCATAGTTGCGCGCCTTGGCCATCAGCGAGAGGTCCGGCGGATAGGCGCCGCCATTGGCCGCACGCGCCGCATTCTCGTTCGGGAACGGCTTCGGGAACGGATCTGCGAGCCGGCCGGGACGCTCAAACATGTCGCCGGCGTCGTTCGGACCATCCTGCACCTTGACCTCGGATGCGACTGCCTGCGCCTGTGCTGCCGTGAAACCGGGGCCGCCCTCATCCGCGAGGTTGCGGAAGTGCATCAGGTTCATCGAGTGACAGGTCGAGCAGACTTCCTTGTAGACCTTGTAGCCACGCTGCAAGGCGCCACGATCGAACTTGCCGAACGGGCCGGCAAACGACCAGTTCAGCGACGGCGGCGTTGGGCCGCCATGTTCATCAGCCGCCTTGACGCTGTCCGTGCCGCCAGCCATCAGGCCACCGGCGAGAACCAGCGCGACAATCGCGGACGCAGCCTTCCTGCCGTATTTCGCCAGCACATCATCGGCGATCGAGTTCGGTATCGCACGCGGCGTCTCGATACGGCTGAGGATCGGCAGAACGATCAGGAAGTAGGCGAAGTAGCAGAACGTCAGCACGCGGCCGGCGATGATGTAGATGCCTTCCGCAGGCTTGCCGCCGAGCCAGCCGAGCAGGACGGCCACCACGACGAACATCCAGAAGAACTGCTTGGCCAGCGGACGATACTTCGACGACTTGGTCTTGGCGGTATCGAGCCAGGGCAGGAAGGCCAGCACGATAATCGCCGAGAACATCGCGATGACGCCGCCGAGCTTGCTCGGGATCGAGCGCAGGATGGCGTAGAACGGCAGATAGTACCATTCCGGCACGATGTGCGCGGGCGTCACGCCCGGATTGGCCATGATGTAATTATCGGGATCGCCGAGATAGTTCGGGATGTAGAACACGAACCAGGCATAGAAGATCATGAAGCAGACCATGCCGAAACCATCCTTGATGGTCGCGTAGGGCGTGAACGGCACGGTGTCCTTCTCGGTCTTCGGCTCGACGCCGGCCGGGTTGTTCTGACCGGCGACGTGAAGCGCCCAGACGTGCAGCACGACGACACCCGCGATCACGAAGGGCAGCAGGTAGTGCAGCGAGAAGAAGCGGTTCAGCGTTGGATTGCCGACCGAATAGCCACCCCACAGCAGGGTCACGATGCTCTCGCCCACATAGGGAATCGCCGAGAACAGGTTGGTGATAACGGTGGCGCCCCAGAAGCTCATCTGGCCCCACGGCAGCACGTAGCCCATGAAGCCGGTCGCCATCATCAGGAGGTAGATGATCACGCCAAGGATCCAGAGGATTTCGCGCGGTGCCTTATACGAACCGTAATACAGGCCGCGTAGCATGTGGATGTAGACGGCGATGAAGAACATCGATGCGCCGTTGGAGTGCAGGTAGCGCAACAGCCAGCCGTAATTCACATCGCGGACGATGCTCTCGACCGAGTTGAAGGCCATGTCCACATGCGGCGTGTAGTGCATCGCCAGGATCACGCCGGTGACGATCTGCACGCCGAGCATGAAGGACAGGATGCCGCCGAACGTCCACCAGTAATTCAGGTTACGCGGTGTCGGATAGGCAATGAACGAGGAATGGACGAGGCCGATAATTGGCAGACGCTTTTCAATCCACTGCAAAGCGGGATTGGTCGGCTGGTAAGTGGATGGTCCGCTCATGATGCGATCCTGAGAAAAGAAGAAACGTTATCGGCGCGAGTTCGGAGAGATCCCAAAGGGCTCACAAACTCAGCCAATCTTGATCTTGCTGTCAGAGACGAAGGCGTAAGGCGGGATCGGCAGGTTGAGCGGCGCGGGCCCCTGGCGGATGCGACCGGAGGAATCGTATTGCGATCCATGGCACGGACAGAAGAAGCCGTCGTAATTGCCCTCATGGGCGATCGGGATACAGCCCAGATGGGTGCAGATGCCGATGACCACGAGCCACTGGTCGTGGCCTTCCTTGACGCGGGCCTGGTCGGTCTGCGGATCGGGCAGGCTCGCCACCGGCACGGCGCGCGCCTCGTCGATCTGCTTCTTGGTGCGGTTCATGATGTAAATCGGCTTGCCGCGCCAGAACACCTTGATGTCCTGCCCCTCGGCGATGGGGGCCAGATCGACCTCGATCGGCGCACCCGCCGCGATGGTCGAAGCATCTGGATTCATTTGAGAAATCAGCGGCCACACGGCGGCTGCGGCGCCCACAGCAGCCACTGCCCCTGTGGCCACGAACAAGAAATCACGGCGCGTGTGTTCCGCCGAAGACGTTGTCGTCACGATCCCAACCCTTTCTTATCTGCAGCCGGCTTTGACACCCCCGGTCACGCCTTTGCGTTGACCTGAAGCAAAAACCGACGCCCGCGATTCTCCCCACGGCGGCAGAGGACCACTTATCCTTGCCTAACAGGCAGAACACGCAGTCCAGAATCGTTCTATTGGCACCCTTGGTGCGGCAGTGCAAGCCTACGATCGGTGAAGCAAGATGCGATGCACCACAGAATCAACGCCTTTCCGCGCCGCGGATAATTCGGCGCGTCGTGACGATCAGAAATGGCTGTCCGGCTGGGGGCGAGACAGACGATCGCGATTCGCCGTCGATAGCGCCCCGCCGATTTTCCTGACACCTCGCGCGCGGCGATTCGTGACGGCCGGGCAAAAACAGCAGCAGTTCATGACCGCGAATAATTCTGCGTCGTTTCGGCAACAAATCGCGCGTTTGAAGACGTTCTAAGCTCCTAATTCTATTCTCATTCTTCGACTGCGCTAAATCGATGGCCTCCAAATCTTACCGGTAATGGGCCGGTCTAACTGAGGCATCGCAGCGTCATGACAAAACCACATCTCATCGAACCGACAATCCGACTTCAGGCAGATCAAGACCCAGGACGCGCAGACCCTGACCCAGGCCCTGCGCTACACCGCGGGTGCCAATGGCAATGGCGGTTCCGACACCCGCCTGGGTCTGCCCGGCCGCATCCTGATTTCTGCGATGGGCTCGTGGTGGCGGCACTCTCGGTGACCGGTGTCGTGATCTGGTGGCGCAAGCGACGCGCCCGCGTGAAGGCGCGCGAGACGACCGAAGCACGTTCAAACACACGACTGGCGCCGGCGGAGTAGATCCACCGGCCTTGTCCGGCTACAGGTCAGGCGCTATCGCCTGAATCGGGCCACGTCGATCGCGACGCGGCCGGAGAAAGTTCGCCGTGCGTATCGCCCTCTACCAGCCCGACATCCCGCAGAACACCGGCACCATCCTGCGGCTTTGCGCCTGCCTCGACGTCGAGGCGCATATCATCGAGCCCGCGGGCTTTCCGATATCCGACCGGCACTTCCGCCGCGCGGGCATGGACTATCTCGATCAGGTGTCGATCGTCCGGCACGATTCATGGCGGCATTTCGAAGAGTGGCGCCGTGAGGCCGGTCATCGGTTGGCGCTGTTCACCACCAGGGGCGCGGTGCCGTATCTCGAACACCGCTATGACGCCAATGATATCCTGATGTTCGGGCGCGAATCCGCCGGCGTGCCCGACGACGTCGCAGCGGCGGCCGATGCGCGGCTGGTGATTCCGATGCGCCAGGATCTGCGCTCGATCAATCTGGCGATGACGGTGGCCATGGCGCTCGGTGAAGCGCTGCGGCAGACGCGCGAGTGACTACCGCCCGCTCGGCACGCGTGTGGCGATGTAGTCCTTGCCCTTTGCCGTAAATGTCTCGCGGATGATGAATCCATCCGCTGGCGACATCGGACCGATCGGCACCGGCCCGGTCGGCATGATCAGCGTGGCATTGCCGCCGACGAAGATCAGCAGGTGGCGGCGTTCGGCCAGCAGCTTCTCCGACCAGGCGATCACGCCGGAATAGATCGGCTCCTTCTGCCAGGCGAAAGGCGAGCCTGGATCGACCTGGCCATAGATGAAGCCGGTGGTCGGATAGACCGAAAACACGATTTTGGAGTTTTCCGGCTTCCAGGACTCCGGCATCTCGTCGTCCTGGATCCAGACGCAATCGAATGCGCGGCACTGCTGCGGCCGGGTGTCGTAAATCTTGCAGCCCTGCGCGATCGCGCAGTGCTTGCACCACTTGCCGGCCGGCTTGGCGAGGTCGTCGATGCGATAGACCTTGCAGCACATGGTGCAGGTCCCGCACGTACGCGTGTTTGCGGCAGAACTGCCGGATGTGACGAGCAAGGGCTGCATGGTATCCAGGTGCGACAATTTGACGTGATGTCTCCGACCTTTGGCTGCAGCAGCTCGACATCGCAATTGACATGTCGGTGATCGGCCGGGACATCCACGGTCCAGCCGTGCTAAGAGCCGCCGCTTACCCCATATGGAACCAGGACGTGGCCCGAGCCGGATCGGGCATGCCGGTTTAGAGAGCTGAAACAGTGAGTTACGCGGTCAAAGAGATTTTCCTGACGTTGCAGGGCGAAGGCGCCCATGCCGGCCGCGCGTCCGTATTCTGCAGGTTTTCCGGCTGCAATCTCTGGACCGGCCGGGAGCAGGACCGCGCGGAGGCCACCTGCCAGTTTTGCGACACCGATTTCGTCGGCATGGACGGCACGCTGGGCGGCCGCTACCCCACCGCCAACAAGCTCGCCGACACCATCGCCGCGCAATGGGTGGGACCGTCCGACAACCGCTATGTGGTGCTGACCGGTGGGGAGCCCTTGCTGCAGGTGGATGCCGAACTGATCGATGCGCTGCATGATCGTGGCTTCGAGATCGGCGTCGAGACCAACGGCACCGTGGCGCCGCCCGTAGGCATCGACTGGATCTGCGTCAGCCCGAAGGCCGGCGCAGAACTGGTGGTGCGCAGCGGGCACGAATTGAAGCTGGTCTATCCGCAGGCGGCAGCAATGCCGGAAAAGTTCGAAAACCTCACCTTCGAGCGGTTCTCATTGCAGCCGATGGACGGGCCGGACGCCGTCAGCAATACCGCCCACGCAGTGGACTACTGCCTGCGCCACCCGCAATGGCGGCTGAGTGTGCAGACACACAAGACACTCGGGATCCGCTAAGGACCACGACTTCTAAGGACGACGACTTCCTATGTGGGAATTGACCAAATCGTTTCGCTTCGAGGCGGCGCATGCGCTGTCTCACACCACGCTCGGTGAAGTGAGCCAGGAAATCCATGGCCACTCCTTCCGTGCCGAAGTGACCATTCGCGGCGTGCCCGATCCCGTGACCGGCATGGTGATGGATCTCGGCCTGCTCGACCTCCAACTCGACGAGTTGCGCAAGACGCTCGACCACAAGTTTCTCAACAACATCGAAGCGATCGGCATTCCGACGCTGGAAAATCTCTCGCGCTTCATCTGGGACCGCGTCGCCGACAAGGGCCCGGTGGTCCGGGTCGGCGTATTTCGCGACAGCTGCAACGAGAGCTGCGTGTATTTCGGGCCGAAGGGCTGAGTTACCGACGCTGGCACTTTCGCGCGGGTAATGATTGGATGCGTGGTCATCATGAAAGTTGCATGACGTGCGCATCCTGCTGATCAATCCCAACACCACCGAGTGTGTCACCACGCTGGTCAAGCGGCATGTCGAAGTCATCGCCGGGGATGCCGCGACCTTTGTGCCGGTGACCGGCCGGTTCGGCGCCCGCTATATTTCGACGCGCGCCTCGGCGGCCATCGCAGGCCATGCAGCGCTCGACGCCTATGCTTCTCATGGCGCCGGCTGCGATGCGGTCTATCTCGCCTGCTTCGGCGATCCTGGCTTGCTGGCGCTGCGCGAAATTGCGGACATTCCCGTGGTCGGCATGGCCGAAGCGTCCTGCATCGAGGCCTCCAGACGCGGGCGTTTCGCCATCGTCACCGGCGGCGCGCTCTGGGGACCGATGCTCCGGGAATTCGTCGGGAGCATTGGCTTGGCCGGCAAACTTGCCAAAATCCGCACCATCGCACCGACCGGCGGCGATATCGCCCGAAATCCCGATGCAGCCCTGGCCGCACTCGCTCAGGCTTGCACCGATTGCGCCACGCAGGATGGTGCCGAGGTCGTGATCCTCGGCGGCGCGGCACTGGCCGGCCTTGCGTCTCGTATCCAGGCCGACGTGCCGGTACCTATCTTGTGTTCCGTCGAAACCGGCACGCGTGCCGTGATCGCCGCAGCAGCGAAAGGTCTCGACTGCAGCCCGCCGCCTGCGCTGGAGAGTGTCGGTCTCGGCGCGGAACTCGCGAAACTGCTTCAACAAAAATAGCTCGTGGAAACATCCCCGTGTTCGGCCTGTCATGACGCGGAGCTAGACTCAGCGCGCGTCAAACATTTTTCGGGAGCCGACCATGGAATTGAAATCAGGCGATGTCGTCATGCTGAAGTCGGGCGGTTGCCCGCTGACCGTGGCCGACGTTGACGGCGACAACATCGAATGCATCTGGCTGGGCGAGGAAGGCGATTTGTTCCGCGAGACCCTTCCGCGTGCCGTGCTCGAACTCGCCCTCGTCATCCCGCATGACGACGAAGACGAGAGCGAAGACGACGAAGCTGAAGAACACGACGACGAAGAAGAAGAGCACAAGAGCAAGGTGGCCTGATCAGGCCATCCGCCGCCGGGCGCAAATGTCCGGCGGCGGCTTTTGCTCACCTTTGCAGACCGAGTTTGAACGCATCCGCCTCGATATTGCCTGCAGCACCGTCGGTCGCGAAGACCGCAACGGTCGTTTGTCCATGTTCGGGACAATGATAGACGGCAATGCCGCTGCCCGGACCTCCGCCAGTATGCCCGACCACACGCAAACTGTTGACTGCGGTTCCGGTCATGACGCCCAGGCCGTAAGCCGCATGGTGCCACGGACGCCCGGCGCCGGGATCGCCAACTGCGATCCCGTGACACATCTCGTCGCGCAGGCCAGCAGGCAGCAAGTCCGTCGTCATCAACCGGTGCAATAGTGTTGCGGCATCCCGCAATCTCCCGATCGCCAACCCGTGATAGACCCAGCGCGGATCGTAGGACTGCGCATTACCCATCCGCACATCGGCGAGATCGACACGATGACTGGCGATGCGCGGCCCGACTACGCCGAGCGGTTCGAACAACCGGTGCCGCATCAGCGCGTCGAGTGTCAGTCCGCTCACGCATTCGAGATGTTGCCGGACGAGCAGATAGCCTACATTCGAATAGGTGAAATGGCCCGGTTCAATTCCGGCATGCAGGACGGAAACTGAGTGCAGCAGCCGGTCGACCGGCCACGCATCCTCGTCGGCGGCAACCGCCGCATGATAGGCGGGAAGTGAACCATAGTCCGCCAAACCTGCGCGGTGCTGCAGCAAGTGGCGGAGCATGAAGGTCTGGCCTGGCAGCCTATTATCCAGAGCGAACTGACCATCACGCACCATTGTCAGTGCCGTGGCGGCCATCAGCGTCTTGGTGAAACTCCACCACGGCACAACGACGTCGGCATCATCGCTGATATCGGCAAAACCGGGGCGAATGACATGCTTCATGGTGCCGTCGGGACTTAGAGCTGATGGTCGTGCTTGAACCGCGCGATGGTCTGATCGGCGATCACCGTCATCACATCGACCTCCATCGGAAAATCCAGCGCGAGCCAGGCATCTTCCGCCAGCGCCAGCACATGGCCGAGCGCCGGCCCCTTGGCGATGCCGCGCGCCATGAAGTCGGCGGCCTTGAGCGGAAAGACCGGCGGGGTCCACCGCTCCGGCAAGGTCACGAGCGCCTTCCAGGCCTCGCTGTCGGCATCGCGGCCAGCGCGGGCCCAGGCCAGCATCATCCGGTTGCGATAACGGGTTTCGCCAAGCCGATAGAGTCGCCGCCGGGCGCGGGATTCGTCCATACCCTTCAGCCGCCACCAGCGATGGCCCATCGAATCCAGTGCCTTGGTTTCGTCATTGGATAGACGCAGCTTTTGCGCAAGCCGACGCGCGTCTTCGGTGACGGCCACGCCAAGCGCGCCAAGCCTCAGAATCGCATCGGGTTTTAGCCCCAGCGCCTGTTCGATGGCGATCATTGCGGCGAACGGTCCCTTGTAAGTGACACCGCCCACGATCCGCAGCATCAGGCCGGCATCGACCATCGCATCCACCGCCGCGAAGGCGCCATCGGCTACCAGCAGCTTCGTCATTTCCATCCGCACGCGCTCGGCCGACAGCCCGGCAATGCCATCGCGGCCGCGAATGCTGGCGAGATAGCCTTCGCGATCCGGCGCCCCGGCGCCATAGGCGGCATGAATGCGGAAGAAGCGGAGAATGCGCAGATAGTCTTCGGCAATGCGCCGGTCGGGATCCCCGATAAAGCGGACACGCCGTGCATCGAGATCGACGAGACCGCCGACATGGTCATGCACCATACCGTCAATCGATGCCGACAACCCGTTCATGGTGAAGTCGCGGCGCTCCGCATCGCGCTTCCAGTCGCGCCCGAACGCCACCTTGGCCTTGCGGCCGAAGGTCTCGACGTCTTCGCGCAAGGTCGTCACCTCGAACGGCGCGCCGTCGACCACCAGTGTCACAGTGCCGTGCTCGATGCCGGTCGGCACGCTCTTGATGCCAGCCGCCTTGGCGCGGCGGATCACTTCGTCGGGCAAGGCCGTCGTGGCTATATCGATTTCGCCCACAGGCAATTTCATCAGAGCATTGCGCACGGCGCCGCCGACGACGCGGGCTTCCTCGCCATTGCCATTAAGCAGCGCCAGCACCTGCCCGGACGGTCCTGACGTGAGCCACGGCGCGTCGTGCAGTTTACGCATGCTCATTTTTCAACCCCGGGGACGAGCTTGCCGTTCTCGATATGCGCGGGGACATAGGTCGATCCCGGCGACGCGCCGGAAAATTGCGCCAGCAGCACGAGGCTCACGATCACCAGCACGGAGGCGGCGATGGCGAGCTTGATCATCACCGGCATCGGCCATGATGATTTCAACACCACGCCGTTCTTGGTGGCGAACAAAAACAACGCGTAGAGCCCGAACGGAATCAGAAAGATGCCGACTTCGGTCAGAACCGGACGGATCATGTCAGCACGATCCGTTCATACAGCACGCGCAGAATGCCTGCAGTGGCACCCCAGATATAACGTTCGGCGAACGGCATCGCGTAATAAGACCGTTCCATGCCCCGGAATTCCTTGCTGTGCAGCTGATGATTGGCGGGGTCCATCAGGAACGCCAGCGGCACCTCGAAAGCGCTTTCGACTTCGTTCTCGTTGATCGTGAGATTGAAGCCCGGCTTCACCCGCGCCAGCGTCGGCAGGATGCGAAAGCCGAAGCCGGTCGCATAGAGATCGAGATAGCCGATCGGCTCGACGAAGGAGCGATCGAGGCCGATTTCCTCCTCGGCCTCGCGCAGCGCGGCGTCCAGCGGCGAGGCATCGCTCGGATCGATCTTGCCACCGGGAAACGATATCTGTCCGGCATGATCGTTGAGATGCGCGGAGCGCTGGGTGAGCAGCACGGTCGGCTGTTCGTGTTCGACGATGCCGATCAGGACCGCGGCCGGGCGGATCGGCCGCTCCTGCGCCACGATCTGGATCATGCGGTCGTTGCCGGCATCGCCGGTGACGGGAATGATGCTGGCGTCGGTAAGCCCCTCGGGCACGTCGAAATGCAGGCGTGCCTTCGCCCGCTTGAAAAACTCAACTGAACCGATATCCGCGGCATCCGCGTCGGTCTTCAGCATCGGCTCATTGGCCCGGCTCACTTCAATCGGCTCACTTATGTAGCTTCCCTGACCTGCTCCGCATCGGCCATGGCGAAAAACGCGCCCGCGGAGGCGATGCCGAACATCGCGGTACCATCGACCATTCGCTCCTCCCCCATGTCAACCAGATCGTAATAGATCGCCCGCGTCACCTTGGCCCACAAGTCGCTACGCACATGCAGATACGGCGTCAGCCCGCCGTCCCCGGCCATATTGAATCGCAACTGGTGCTCGCTGTCACACGTCACCCAATCGTCGACATTGGTGCGAAACTTCAACACCCTGCTGCCCGCGTTCTGCTCCTTGAGCATCTCAACAGCGAGAAAAGGAACATCATCGACGGTGATGCCGACCTTCTCTACCGGGGTCACGAGAAAGTGCTTGCCGTCCTCACGCTTCAGGATCGTTGAGAACAGCCGCACCAAAGCGGGCCGGCCAATCGGCGTGCCCAAATAGAACCACGTACCATCGCTGGCGATTCGCATGTCGAGATCGCCGCAGAATGGCGGATTCCACAGATGCACAGGCGGCAGGCCCTTGTCCGCTTTACCGCCGCCTGCAGCATCGCGCGCCGCAGCGGTCAGGCCATCCAGCCCCTGATTTGCGATCTGCCCTTGCTTCGCCATTGTTTGCCCTGACTTTACCACTGCCATTTGGCACGATTGGTGCACGTATTGAAACGTGTGATGTCACAATCCAACTCGCCATAACGTGATGCAGTTCATACCCGCATCCCGATATTGTGGGGATAGTTTAATTCAACAAATACATGGCCTTCGCTTAAGTTTAGCATCAGGTCCATGAAATACTAAGATGGCATGGCGACAATGCAGCGGCGTTCTTTCGGGCGCCGTTCACCCGAAGGAGCAATGGATGGCTGGCGCTGACAGTGTCGAGAAAATCGAAGACGTGATTGTCCGCTCCGCGGAACAGGTGGCTGGCCAGATGCGCGCTGCCAAGGAAGCGATCTCCACTGTCATCTTCGGCCAGGAACGCGTCGTCGAAAACACACTGGTGACGATCCTCTCCGGCGGCCATGCGCTGCTGATCGGCGTCCCCGGTCTCGCCAAGACCAAGCTGGTGGAAACGCTGGGCGTCACGCTCGGCCTCGATGCCAAGCGCATCCAGTTCACCCCCGACCTGATGCCATCAGACATTCTGGGCGCCGAAGTGCTGGACGAGAGCATCGCCGGCAAGCGCTCGTTCCGCTTCATCTCCGGGCCGGTGTTCGCGCAGCTCCTGATGGCCGACGAAATCAACCGCGCCAGCCCGCGCACACAATCCGCGCTGCTGCAGGCGATGCAGGAACAGCACATCACCGTGGCCGGTGCGCGGCACGACCTGCCGAAGCCGTTCCATGTGCTGGCCACGCAGAACCCGCTGGAACAGGAAGGCACCTATCCGCTGCCCGAAGCGCAGCTCGATCGCTTCCTGATGGAAATCGACGTCGATTATCCGGATCGCGATGCCGAGCGCCGCATCCTGTTTGAAACCACCGGTGCCGAGGAAACCATCGCCAAGGCCGCAGTGACCGCCGACACGCTGATCACAGCACAGCGGCTGGTGCGCCGCCTGCCGGTCGGCGACAGCGTCGTCGAAGCGATCCTGACACTGGTGCGCTCCGCACGTCCGGGACCGGACGCCGGCGACGCCAGCAAGCTCATCGCATGGGGTCCCGGCCCGCGCGCCTCGCAATCGCTGATGCTGGCAGTGCGTGCGCGCGCATTGCTCGATGGCCGCCTCGCGCCCTCGATCGACGACGTACTCGACCTCGCCGAACCGATCCTGAAGCATCGTATGGCACTGACCTTCACGGCGCGTGCCGAAGGCCGCACGGTCGCCGATGTGATCCGTCAGCTCAAATCGCGGATCGGTTGATGGCCGCAGTGCCGGATCACGCCACGCAGGAGATCATCGCAGTCCGCCGCGCCGATGGCGAAAGCCGTACGCTTGCTGCATCGCTGCCGCGTCTAGTGCTGGAGGCCCGGCGCATTGCTGCGACCGTCATCCATGGCCTGCATGGCCGGCGCCGCGCCGGCCATGGCGAGAGCTTCTGGCAGTATCGTCGTTTCGTCTCCGGCGAGCCGTCGCAGAATGTGGACTGGCGCCGTTCGGCGCGCGACGACCATTTGTATGTCCGCGAGCAGGAATGGGAAGCCGCGCACACAGTTTGGCTGTGGCCGGACCGTTCGCTGTCGATGGCCTTTGCCTCCAAGGGCGCGCGCGACAGCAAGCTAGAACGCGCGCTGATCGTCACCTTCGCGCTGGCCGAATTGCTGGTCGCCGGCGGCGAGCGTGTCGGCGTGCCCGGCCTGATGAATCCGACCTCCAGCCGCAGCGTCATCGACAAGATGGCGCAGGCGATGCTGCACGACACCACCAACCGCGCCAGCCTGCCGCCATCCTTCGTGCCGTCGGCGCTGGCCGAGATCGTGGTGCTCGGCGACTTCTGGTCGCCAATGCCGGAGATCAAGGAGATGCTCGCTGGTCTGTCATCGTCCGGCGCGCATGGCGCGCTGGTGCAGATCGTCGATCCCGCGGAAGAAAGCTTCCCTTATTCCGGCCGCGTCGAATTCGTCGAGCCGGAAAGCGGCAATGTCATCACCGCCGGCCGTGCACAGACCTGGGCCGAGGATTATGTGGCACGCGTCGCCGCGCATCGCGAGGAAATCCGCGCCGAGACGGGCAAGCTCGGCTGGCTGTTCTCGACACACACCACCAGCCGCTCGGCCGCTGAGCTGCTGCTGTTCCTGCATGGCGGCATGATGGTCAACAAATCTGCCGGCGGCGGCGTCATGGTCAAGGCAGGACGTTCAACATGATCGGTGGCTTCCCGCTCGCCTTCGCCCAACCGCTGCTGCTGCTCGGCCTGATCAGTCTTCCCGTGCTGTGGTGGCTGCTGCGCGTGATGCCGCCGCGTCCGCAGCGCATCGCATTTCCGCCGACACGCTTGTTGTTCGACATCACGCCCAAGGAAGAGACCCCGTCGCGCTCGCCATGGTGGCTGACGCTGCTGCGCCTGCTGGCTGCGGCGCTCATCATCTTCGCCGCCGCCGGCCCAATCTGGAATCCGCAAACCGGCACGGCCGGCAGTAACGCACCGCTGACCATCCTGCTCGATGACGGCTGGAGTGCTGCAGCGAGCTGGGACGCACGCGTCAAGGCCGCAGACGAGCTGATCGCCAATGCCGACAGCAATCGCCGCGGCGTGGCCCTCGTTCCGCTGTCGGAGCCGAACCGCGACATCACAATGCTGCCCGGCGGCACTGCGCGCGTCGCACTGCGCCAGCTCTCGCCGAAACCTTACGCGATCGACCGCGTCGATACGCTGCCGGCGCTGGAGCGCTTCCTGAAAGCCACCGGCGACAGCGAAATCGTCTGGCTCTCGGATGGCGTCGACACCGGCCGCGGTGCGGATTTCGCGCAGGGCCTTGGAAAGACCATCGGCGACCGCACTCTGACCATCTATGACGGCGGCGCCACGCCGGCCCATGCGCTGGTGGCAGCAGAAAATGCTGCGGCCAAGATGACCGTGAAGGTACTGCGTGCCAATAGCGGCGGCCCCGATGGGGGCGTGGTGCGCGGCCTCGACCAGAAGGGATCGCCGGTCGGCGAGGCCAAGTTCCTGTTCACGCCGAATGATCGCGAGACCGAGGCCTCCTTCGATCTGCCGGTCGAACTGCGCAACGACATCGCAAGACTCGAAATCACCGGGGAGCGCTCGGCCGGAGCCGTGCAACTGCTAGACAAGCGCTGGCGCCGCCGCGCCATCGGCATCGTCTCAGGCGCCACCAGCGACACCGCGCAGCCACTGCTGGCCTCGACCTTCTATCTGACCCGCGCACTCGCACCGTTCGCCGATATACGGCTCGGCGATCGCGGCGCGCCGCAGCAGGCAATCACGCAATTCCTCGACCAGAAACTACCGATGATCGTGCTGGCCGATGTCGGCACGCTGTCGCCGGAAATCCGCGAGCGTCTGAATGCCTGGATCGATGCGGGCGGTGTACTGGTACGCTTCGCCGGTCCGCGCCTCGCGCAGGGCGATGACGATCTCGTCCCGGTGAAACTGCGCCGCGGCGACCGTAGCCTCGGCGGCAGCCTGACCTGGGAGAAGCCGCAGCATCTGGCTTCCTTTGCCGCCGATGGCCCATTCGCCGGCCTCCCTGTGCCGAAAGACGTTACCGTGAACCGTCAGGTGCTGGCCGAGCCGAATGCAGCACTGGCCTCGAAGAGCTGGGCCTCGCTGGTCGACGGCACACCGCTGGTCACAGGCGAGCGCCGTGGCAAAGGTCTTGTGACGCTATTCCATGTCAGCGCCGATATGCGCTGGTCGGACCTGCCGTTGTCTGGCACCTTCGTCGAGATGCTGCGCAGGGTCGTCGATATCTCCGGCTACACGTCCACGCCCGGCGCAGGTGTTGCCGGCGAGACCGGCGCGGAGACGGTTGCGCCGCTGCGTACGCTGGACGGCTTCGGTACCTTCACCCCGCCACCATCGACGGCCAAGCCGCTCGCCACTGACTATCGTGACCGCGCCACGCTCGACCACCCGCCGGGCTTCTATGGTCCTGCCGATGGTCCCCTGGCGGTGAATGCGCTGGCATCAGCCGATCGCATCGGCCCGATCGATTTCTCAGGCCTGAAGGCCAACCGCGCCAGCTACACCAATGCCGAACCGCGCGACCTCCGCGGCATCCTGCTGTCGACCGCACTGGCCCTGTTTCTGGTGGACGCGATCATCGTCGCGCTGCTCGGCGGCGCCATCGCGTCGATGTTCCGGCGCCGCGCCGTCTCGACCGTCCTTGCCGTGGCGCTCGCGCTCGGCACCATGATGGGTGCACCGGCGCCATCGCGTGCCGATCGGGCCAGCGACGATTTCGCTGTCAAAGCAGTGTCGCAGACTCGGCTCGCTTACGTCGTCACCGGGAATGCCGATGTCGACTCGATCGTGAAATCGGGCATGACCGGGCTGACGCTGTTCCTCGCACAGCGCACAGCGCTGGAAGCCGGCGAACCGGTCGGCGTCGACCCATCGCGCGACGAATTGTCGTTCTTCCCGCTGATCTACTGGCCGATCATTCCCGGCGCGGCCAAGCCGCCGCAGGATGCCATCAACCGCATTGACGCTTACATGAAACAAGGCGGCACGGTGCTGTTCGACACCCGCGATGCCATCGAAGCGCCGCCCGGACCGAATGGCGAATCGCAGACGCCGGGCATGCTGACGCTGCGCAACATCCTCTCCTCGCTCGATGTGCCCGAGCTCGAGCCGGTGCCGCGCGAACATGTGCTGACCAAGACCTTCTACCTGCTGCGCGACTTCCCCGGCCGTTTCAATTCCGGCCCGACTTGGGTCGAGACGCTGCCGCGCGACGACGGCGACGACGCTGCCTCGCGTCCGGCCCGCGGCGGTGACGGTGTGTCGCCGATCATCATCACCTCGAACGATCTCGCCGGTGCCTGGGCGATGCGCCCCGACGGCCAGCCGATGCTGCCGCTGACACCTGGCGAACCGCGCCAGCGCGAATTCGCATTCCGCGCCGGCGTCAACATCGTGATGTATACGCTGACCGGCAACTACAAGGCCGACCAGGTGCACGCGCCGGCGCTCATCGAACGTCTCGGACAATAGGAGCGCGACATGCAATACGGCATCGCGTTTACGCCTCTCGTCCCGACCATCGTGCTGTGGATCGGCCTCGCCGCCATCGTGGTGATCGCTGCGCTGCTGTTGTTTGGCCGCGCGCGCGGCGCTGCCGTGCGTGTGGCCGCATTGGCGCTGATCCTGCTGGCGCTCGCCAATCCATCCTTCACGCGCGAGGAGCGAGAGCCGCTGTCCTCGGTGGCAGCTGTCGTCATCGACAAGAGCCCGAGCCAGAGTTTCGGCGAGCGCGCGAAAGAAACCGAGGAAGCACAGAAGCAGCTCATCGACCGGCTGAAACAGGTCAAAGGCCTCGAGGTCCGTGTCGTCGAAGCCGGACAGGCGGATGGTGAGACCGACGGCACCAAATTGTTCGGCGCGCTGTCCTCCGCGCTCTCCGATGTCCCGACCGACCGCGTCGCCGGCGCTTTCCTGATCACCGATGGCCGCGTCCACGACATTCCGGCCAACCTCGCCGGCCTCGGCTTCAATGCACCGGTGCATGCGCTGATCACCGGCCGTAAAGACGAGCGTGATCGCCGCATCGCCATCACCGCCGCCCCGCGCTTCGGCATTGTCGGCCAGTCACAACGCGTCACGTTTCGCCTGGACGATCAGGGCGCCACCGGCGAGCGCGCCCGCGTCGCCATCCGCCGCGACGGCGATACGCTGAGCGAGCGCACGGTGCTGTCGGGCCAGACCGTCAGTATTGATATCGACATCAAACATGCCGGCCCGAACATCGTCGAGATCGAGGCCTCGCCGCTCGACAACGAACTCACCCTGGTCAACAACCGCGCCGTGATCGCCATCGACGGCGTTCGCGACAAGCTCCGCGTGCTCCTGGTCTCCGGCGAGCCGCATTCCGGCGAACGCACATGGCGCAATCTGCTGAAGTCCGACGCCTCGATCGACCTCGTCCACTTTACGATTCTGCGTCCGCCGGAGAAGCAGGACGGCACGCCGATCAACGAGCTGTCGCTGATTGCGTTTCCGACCCGCGAACTGTTTCAGCAGAAGATTCACGAATTCCAGCTGATCATCTTCGATCGGTATGCCCGCCAGGGCGTGCTGCCGATCGCCTATTTCGACAATATCGCACGCTATGTCCGCGCCGGCGGCGCGGTGCTGGTCTCAGCCGGTCCCGATTACGCATCGAACACCTCGATCTGGCGCACGCCGCTGGATTCGGTGCTGCCCGCCGAACCCGTCGGGGTCAGCGAGAAGCCGTTCTATGCGCATCTCAGCGATATCGGTAAGCGGCACCCGGTGACGCGCGGCCTTGAAGGCTCCAATTCCGAGCCACCGAAATGGAGCCGCTTCTTCCGCACTGTCGAGACCCGCAACACCACCACGCCGCCCGTCATGACCGGCGCCGATGGCCAGCCGCTGCTGCTGCTCTCGCGCTCCGGCGAAGGCCGCGTCGCTCTGCTGCTGTCGGATCATATCTGGCTGTGGGCGCGAGGCTATGAAGGCGGCGGCCCGCATCTCGATCTGCTTCGCCGCATGTCGCATTGGCTGATGAAGCAGCCGGACCTCGACGAGGAAGCGCTGAAGCTGCAGAGCCAGGGCAAGGATCTCGTCGTGCTGCGCCAGACCATGGGCGATACCGTGCAGCCGGTGACCGTCACCTCGCCATCCGGCAAGACCCGCGAACTGACGCTCAATGCCGGCGAGCCCGGCCTGTGGCGCGCGACCACGCCGGCCGATGAGCTCGGCCTGTGGCAGGCCACCGACGGCACGTTGAAGGCGCTGATCAATGTCGGCCCGATCAACCCGAAGGAATTCTCGGAAGTCACCTCGACCACCGAGATGCTGAAGCCACTGGCGCAGGCCAGCGGCGGCGATGCCCGCCGCATCAATGAAGGCTCGGGCGTCGAGTTGCCGCGCATCGTTCCGGTGCGCTCGTCGACGGTGTTCCGCGGCGACGGCTGGATGGGCGTGCACATGCGCGATGCCAGTGTGGTCCGCGGCGTCGGCGTTCTGCCGATGTTTGCCGGCCTGATCGGGCTATTGCTGCTGCTCGGCGCATTCGCTGCGACGTGGCTCCGGGAGAGCCGATAATACGAACCAATGGCGGCGCGGGTCATTGCGCCGCGAGGTTCATCTCCCGCGTGAGACGCCCCCATTTGGCGCTTTCCGAGCGGATATAGGCGGCGAAGGCTTCCGGCGTCATTGGTGCCGGCTGCGCACCGATCGTCCGCAGTTTCTCGATCACGTCCGGATCGCCCAGAGCCTTGACGAATGCGGCGTTCAAGCGCGTCACGATGTCACCAGGTGTCGCGGCGGGAGCGACGAGGCCGAACCAGCCCGTCGATTCAAACCCGGCAATACCTTGTTCATCGAGTGTGGGTACTCCGGGAAGGAACGGCACGCGCTTGGCGCTGGTGACGCCGAGTGGTTTCAATCGGCCGGCACGGATCAATTCCAACGAACTGGGGATGTCCAGCACCGCGAGCGGAATATGCCCGGCAAGGACATCGGTCACCGCAGGCCCTGTGCCCCGATAGGGAACCAGAGTCAGTTTGACATTCGTTGTTTGGAGAAACAGCGCAGCCGTCATGTGCATCACGGTGCCGTTGCCGCCATATCCCACCGATAGTTGCCCGGGCTTTGCAGCAGCAGCCGCAAGCGCCTCTTTCAGCGTGGCAAATGCGGCGTCAGGCGCTGCGACCAGCACAAACGGGATATCGGCAAGCAGCGTAATCGGTGCCAGATCCTTGATCGGATCGAAAGACGTCGACGGGCTAATGTGAGGGTTGATGGTCAATGCGCCTGCCGGCGCCACGCCGAGAGTGTACCCGTCGGGCTTGGCCTGCGCCACGGCCTGCATGCCGATATTGCCGCCCGCACCGCCACGATTTTCGATGATGAAGCCCTGCTTCAGATCTGCAGCGATGACCGGTTCAAGCGCACGAATAAAGATGTCGGCGCTGCCGCCTGGCGGGAAGGTGACGACAATCTTGATGAGTTGGTCAGGATACGCGGCCCACACAGGCGTCGTCGCACCGACCACGATCGAACAGGCCGCGCCCGCAAGCAACATCCTGCGGGTGGGAGCGAATACGGTCATGCGATTGCTCCCGAAACAGTATGCGAAGCCGAGCTTTCGTGTGGGGCTGCACTCCGATGAGCAGACACGGCTCTGCCGGTAATGAGTTCGATCAATGCTGCGGGATCCGACGGAGGGAGACGGCCACGCCAGGCAATATGCTGATCTGGCCGCACCAGCAGCAGTGTTTCATCGGGTTGCCCTGCATCGGCCTCCGCGATTGACAGATCGATCAGCGTCAGAGGAACTCCGTTGCGACGCGCGGCTTCGCTGAGCGCAGTCACGTCGCAGGTCGGATCGTAGCGCAACAGCGTATAGCCGGGCCCCATCGCGTCAAAGATCGAGCGGCCATCGCTTAGCCAGACATGCGGCATCCGCGCGCCCGGCGCCGTCGAAGGTTCAAAGTCACCCATCGTATAGGCCGGCGGTCCCTCGCCATCATAGGCGATAACCGGCGACTGATCGTAAAAATAGCCGAAGTTGAGTCCCGCGCAGCAATACTGCTTCACGTTCAGATCGTAGGCGGCACGGCCGACCGCGGCACGCGCCGCTCCACCCGCTTCGCTGTCTTCCTCGATCACCGCAGGTACTGCGCCGCGCTGGCTGATGCTGGCCAGCGCATGCTCCATAGCAAACCGCGACACCTGATCGGTGATCGGCTGACGTTCGGCCGCATAGGCATCGAGCAGACCAACATCAGCCCAGCCGTTGAGATGCGCTGCGAGCATCCAGCTGAGCGAAACCGCATCGGCGATACCGGCATTCATTCCGTAGCCGGCATAAGGCATCCAGAGATGCGCGGCATCCCCGCAGATGAAGGCGCGACGGTCGCGGAAGCGATCGGCGACGAGACGGCGCCCGACCCAGTCTTCCTTGCTGACGATCTTGTAATTGAAATCAGGTCCGACGCCCAGAATTGTACGGATAGACCAGTCGCGATCGACCGAGTCGAATTCCAGCTCGTCCGGTTTGAGGTGATTGTGGATCAGCCAACGGTCATGCCCGTCGATGGCAACGACAGTGCCGGTCCGGCGCGGATTGAGCGCCAGCACCATCCAGGCCGGTGTGTGCGACTGCATCAGGATCTTCAGATCCGGCGCATCGATAAGGGTCGACTGGACGCGCTGGATCACAGGCGTGCCGACAAAAGACGCGCCGATCAACTTGCGCGTCAGCGAGCGACCGCCATCGCATCCAATGAGAAATTTGGCACGGATGGTGAAGGATCGGTTCTCGGCGAGCGCACGAGCCTCGACCGAGACACCCGATATATCCTGATCGAAATGCACCATCTCGGTGCGGGACAGAATCGTGATCCTGGGATTGGCGGCTGCGTTCGCAAACAAGACAGGTTCCAGATAGATCTGGTTGATGCGGTGCGGCGGCTCGGGTGTCGGCCACCACGTGTCGGGTCCATCCGTTGCGGTGTAGCGTGTCGCGCGCGACGGAATGACGATCCGGCTGAGTTCGATGCCCGTTGCCGTCGTGCGATACGAACAATCATTGGGAAAGTCGGGCGGCAGACCGGCGTCGCGGATCTGGGCCACGATGCCGAGCCGGCGAAAAACCTCCATCGATCGCGCCGACACATGATTGCATTTGACATTGGGCGGCTCGCCGGCGTGCCGCGTCTCCAGCACGATCACGTCTATCCCTCTGGATGCGAGATCGAGGGCAGCGGTGAGGCCCACGGGCCCGGCGCCGACAATAACGACGGATGTCTCATAGTCTTGCATGGCTCGCTTCCTCGACCGCGTCTGCGCGCGTTACGTTGAAGCTAGCCACAACTCTTGATAAGAGAAGTCGCTTTTCCAGTATTGATTGATAAGATTACCTCATGAATATCACCCTTCGCCAACTGGAAGCGCTGGTCGCGGTCAGCCGCACGGGCTCGATGACGCGCGCAGCTCAAGAACTTCACATCACCCAGGCTGCGGTCAGCCTGCTGCTCCGCCAACTTGAATTGCAGCTGGGCCTGCCAATGTTCGATCGCACGACCCGGTCGTGTATACCGACCGCAGCCGGACGCGACGCAGTCCGAGCCGCAGAACGTATGTTGGGCGACGCGCTCAGCCTTACGCGTCAGATGCGCAGCCTGTCGGAAGCACGGAGCGGCACAGTCGTCTTCGTCGCATCGGCCGGTGCAGCCTCCGCGCTCATGCCGGCAGTGCTCGCGACATTCCGCACCGCTTATCCCGACGTTGATGTCATCATGCGCGATGTCGCATCCGATCAGCTTGTCAGCGCACTGCTCGCGTCGGACGCCGAATTCGCCATCGGCAGCGTGGATGGCCCGGTGCCCGAGGTGACGCTGACGCCTCTGGTGAGAGGACGTCTCAGCGCCATCGGCTGGCCAGGTTGCCCGATCGCAGCAATGCAAACGCTATCGTGGGATGAACTTGCTGATCTGCCGACCATCGCGATGCATCGCGACACGCTGATCCGCGCACAGATCGACAGACGATTGGGGCGCGACGGCAAGGTGCTGACCCCGACCCATGAAGTATCCCTCATCAACACGGCGCTCTCGATGACGGCGAAGGGCATCGGCTATGCGATCTTGCCCTCCTATATGATGCCGACCGAGCAATATCCGGGTCTGATCGCTTTCCAGCTCGTGCGACCGGCGATCACGCGGCAACTGTCCTGGATTCAGCAAACCGGGCGCAGCCTGTCACCCGCAGCGCTGCAGTTTCAGAAGACGACGGCGCATGTACTGGCCAGCGCGCACGCGACGGCCATTGCAAGGCGCCCGACGGGGTAACGCACAATTGCGATGTCGCTTGTCATGGGCATGGATTGGCCAACATCGATCGACGCCAAGCGTTGCCGTAATCCCACAGCCTGCCGGGTTTCTGTGTCCAGAGATGACTGACCGTTGACACCCGGCCACCTGCTACGCGATGTTACAATATAACATCGGCGCTGGTGGACCTCTCCGCCGCCCGATGCGGGGCGGCCTGTCGGCATGAAGTGGTTTCGGACGAATATCAGGAATGGGGCAAAGCTGGCGCTGTTCGCGCTGGCAGTGCAGCTTATTCTGTCGTTCGGCCATGTCCATGGCGCGACGGTGCATGCGGCACCTCTCGACGCAACCATCGCGCGCGCGGCCAGCGCTGCAGCGCAGACGCCGGCCACCCCCGATACCGACCACCATCATCGCGCCACCGATCCCTGCGCGATCTGTGCCGTCATGGCGATGGCGGGCACGGCGTTGTTCGCCACGCCGCCGGTTCTTCTGCTGCCGCGGGCCACCGTCTTGCTGCAGCGGATCACCGAAGCCGAATTCGACCATCTCGACGCCATCAGCGGCGCGTCGCAGCCGCGCGGCCCTCCTGCGTCCTGACACGACCTTTGACGATCGCTGCCGCGAATTCCTCGCGAACGGCGTAACCGAAGTCAGATTCGCGGTACCGCGAGTCCCGGCCCAAGCGCACAGACCGCGCAGCCGGTGAAGTCAGGACAAACCTATGTCGATTCAATTCAAGCGCGCCCTCCTGCTCGGCACATCCGCCGTCGTGGGACTGAGCTGCCTCCCGCCATCCGCGCTGGCGCAGACGCAGTTGCCCGCCGTGGAAGTCACCGCGCCGAGCCCGATCGTGCGCCGCAAGCCGGTGCCGTCGCGCACCGCGCATACCCACGTCACGCGCCCGGCGCCGAACCGCAATGCTGCCCCGGTGCCCGTTGAAGCGGAGCCTGTTGTACAAGCCCAGCAGGGCGAACTCCCGATCGTCACCGATCAGTTCGCCACCGTTACCGTGGTGCCGAATGACGAAATCCGCCGCTCCGGCGCCTCGACGCTCGGCGACCTCCTCGCCAACAAGCCCGGCATCACCGGCTCCGGCTACGCGCCGGGCGCGTCGAGCCGGCCGATCATCAGGGGCCTCGACGTCAATCGCGTCGGCATTGTCGAGAACGGCATTGGCAGTAACGGCGCATCCGATCTCGGCGAAGATCATTTCGTACCCGTCGATCCATTTGCCGCCAATCAGGTTGAGGTGATCCGCGGCCCCGCGACGCTGCGCTACGGCTCGCAATCGATCGGCGGCGTGGTCAGCGCGTCGAACAATCGGATCCCCGATGCGCTGCCGAACTGCGCCGTGGCGGCGCCGTTCCAGAGCTACGGCATGCCGGTGAAGGCGCCGGCCGCCGGTCTCGCGGCGCCGGGCTGCATGAATGCCGAAGTCCGCACCTCGTTCAGTTCGGTGGATCGCGGTGTTGATGGCGGCATCCTGCTCGATGCCGGTGGCGGCAATGTCGCCGTCCATGCCGACGTCTATGGCCGCAAGGCTGGCGACTACAACGTACCGAGCTATCCCTATGCCGAGCCCGGCCTGGCCTTCAACGGCAAGCAGCCAAATTCGTCGAACCAGTCGGCTGGCGCCTCGGTCGGAGGATCGTATTTCTTCACCGGCGGTTACATCGGCGCGGCGATCACGCAGAACAACACGACCTATCGCATTCCGGGCGCTGAAGGCGCGCAGGTCGGCACCCGTATCGCCGGACAGCAGACCAAGTTCACGGCCAAGGGCGAGTATCGTCCGGACGCCGCGGCAATCGAGGCGATCCGCTTCTGGGTCGGCGCGACCAACTACAAGCACAACGAGATCGGCCTTGCCGACGCCAGCGATCTCTTGTCCGACGGCGTGCGCCAGACCTTCACCAACAAGGAGCAGGAAGGCCGGCTCGAAGTGCAGATGATGCCCTTCAACGCGCGCTTCGCCACGATCACCTCGGCCTTCGGCCTGCAGGTCAATCATCAGGAACTGACGGCACCGAGCCCCGATGACATCGGCAGTCCTCTCAATGGTCTGTGGGATCCGAACAAGAACACAAGGGTTGCGGGCTACAGCTTCAACGAATTCAAGTTCACCGAAACGACGAAGGCGCAGATCGCCGGCCGCATCGAGCATGTCGAACTCTCCGGCACGACTCCGTCGTCGATTCCGAACGAGTTCGATCTCAACGCAGATCCGGGCGCAATCGGTCCGGCGGTCGGGCGTAACCTCACCTTCACGCCGAAGAGCGGAAGCATCGGCCTGATCCAGGATCTGCCGTGGTATGGGCTCTCCGCCAGCGTCACCGCGCAATATACCGAGCGAGCGCCGAAGCCCGCTGAACTGTTCTCCCGCGGCGGACATGATGCGACCGAGACTTTCGATATCGGCAATCCCAATCTCGGTATCGAGACGGCGAAGTCGGTCGAACTCGGCCTGCGCCGCGCTGCCGGCCCGTTCCGCTTCGAGCTCACCGGCTACTACACGCAGTATAACGGCTTCATCTATCGTCGCCTGACCGGCAACACTTGCGGAGATGGCGTCTGCCAGGCCGGCCTCGGCCTCGGACTGAACCAGGCGATCTATTCGCAGCGTGACGCCACCTTCCGCGGCGGTGAATTCCAGAGCCAGCTCGATGTTGCGCAGATCTATGGCGGCACATGGGGCATCGAGACCCAGGCCGACATCGTCCGCGCGACCTTCAGCGACGGCACCAATGTGCCGCGTATCCCGCCGGTGCGTGCCGGCGGCGGCCTGTTCTGGCGCGATGCCAACTGGTTCGCCCGCGTGAACCTGCTGCATGCCTTCGCGCAGAACGACATCGCTCCGATCGCGGAAACGCCGACATCGGGCTACAATCTGCTGAAGGCGGAAGTGAGCTACAAGACGCTGCTCGATCCGCGCATCTACGGCGCCAAGGAAATGACCCTCGGCGTTGTCGGCAACAATCTGCTCAACGAGAACATTCGCAATGCGGTGTCCTATAACAAGGACAACGTATTGCAGCCCGGGCTGAACGTGCGGGCTTTTGCGAGTGTGAAGTTCTAGAGCAACCTGCACTCGACATTCCGGGATGCGCCGACTTCGGCGCAGACCCGGAATGACATTGCTTGGTAGAGAAGTTACTTCGCTTGATGGAGAAGTTACTTCGCCGCGTCCCAGTCCGGCCGGACAGCGCCCGCAAGACCCGCAGCGGCTCCTGCCACCAGCTCCAGAACCAGCAGCCGGTTCTGATCGACGGGACCGGGCATGGTCACATTGCCCTTCGGGATCGCCTTGAACCCGACCCGGCGGTAATAGGGCTCGTCGCCAACCAGCACGATGAGCTTGTGGCCCTTCTTGCGCGCATCCTCGATGGCGCGATCCAGCAGCTTGCGGCCGACGCCGCGGCTGCGGAACGGCGGCTCGACGGTCAGCGGCCCGAGCAGCAGTGCCGGTGTATCGCCCACACAGATCGGCAATTGCCGGACCGAGCCGACGAGCAGCGTGCCAATCCGTGCCGTGAAGGACAGATCGAGTAGATGGCTGACATGTTCGCGCAGCCGGTAGGCTGACAGCACGTAGCGGCCCGGGCCGAAGGTGCGGGCATGCAGCCGCTCGATGATCTGGGCGTCGTTGGCGGTTTCCGCCAGGATGGTCAGAGAAAGGTCATTCATGTCGGGAGGCGGGATAGCATTTGGCGGGCGCGCGGTCCATTGCCCGGGCGGACGGGATCAGACCCGCCAGGTGGCGCTGATCGGCCTGCCGTCGAAGATCTCGGCCAGCCGCTGCCGGGTGCCCTCCGTGGTGTCGTGAGGCAGGGCATTGAGGGCGAAGAAGCCGGTTTCGGCGATTTCGCGATTGGGCTCGGGCAACCGGTCCTGCCGGAACTGCCTGACCACATAGACCGCCACATGGTCGCGGATCGAGACATGGCTGTTGAGAAACACGCCATGCAGAACCGGCTCGCCGGTGAGTTCGATACGGCCTTCTTCGCGCAGCTCCATGTCCAGCGCCTCGCGAAAGGTCTGGCCAACCTCGACGCCGCCGCCGGGCAGATACCAGCCGGTGACATAGGTATGCCGGACCAGAAACACGCGATTGGCGTCGTCGAGCACCACGGCGCGGACACCCAGGGTCATGCCGCGCGCGAAGCGGAAATAGAGGTGCACGCATTTGCGCAGGGTCGGCTCCAGCCGTTGCCGAAACGTCGGTGAGGTCATCGCGGCAAATTCCTGGCTGGCGACACGGTGGGTGCTTGCGTCATATGCCCCACCTTGCCAAAACATGCAGGGATTTCACAGGCATGAGGGCGCATTGAGCCGGCTTGTTCACACACGCGCAGGGGCGGATCGCTTCTTATGACGGCCTTCACCCTCGCGCATCTGTCCGATCCGCATGTTCCGCCGATGCCGGAGCCGCAATGGCGCGAGCTCCTGGGGCAGCGCGTGCTCGGTTACCTGAACTGGCGGCGCAACCGGCACCTGATCCACCGCCGCGATATGCTGGATGTCATCGTCAGCGACATGCAGGCGCAGCAGCCAGACCATATCGCCGTGACCGGCGATCTCGTGAACCTCGCATTGGCAGCGGAATTCCCACGCGCACGGCGCTGGATCGAAAGCGTGGGCACGCCCGATCATGTGTCGCTGGTCCCCGGCAATCACGACGCCTATGTGCGCGGAGCGGCGCAGCGCTTTGCCGAGACCTTCGGCGACTACATGCGTAGCGACGATACCGCCAAGACGCGCTTTCCATTCCTGCGCATCCGCGGTCCGCTGGCGCTGATCGGCGTGTCATCCAGTGTGCCGACCGCGCCCTTCATGGCCACAGGCTGGCTCAGGCCGGAGCAGCATGACGAGCTCGATCGCATGCTTGCGGCGCTCGCGGACGCACATCTGTTTCGTGTGCTGCTGATCCATCATCCGCTACGCTCACAGCATTGGCAAAAGCGCTTGACGGATTCCGACACGCTGCAGGCGCTGCTGAAACGCCATGGCGTCGAACTGATCCTGCACGGCCACGACCACATTCATTCGACCATGTGGTTCGACGGCCCGCAGCGGCGCATTCCCGCTATCGGCGTGCCGTCGGCGTCATCCATCGCACACGGCCGCAAGCCGGCGGCGGCGTATAATCTATTCGCCATCGAACGCGACGGCGAACGCTGGCGCTGCGAACAGACGGTGCGCGGATTCGGCGATGGCAACATGGTGCATGAGATCAAGCGGGTGATGCTGTAACGCCGCTTTCTCCAGGTCATTGCGGGCGAAGCAATCCAGTTCTTACTTTGTTTGCGGTCTTCTGGGATTGCCGCGTCGCTTCGCTCCTCGCAATGACCAGCGACTAGTGTCCGCGCACGGATACTAACAACGCCAGGGCAAATAACCCCGCGATGCCGACTACAATGCCAAACAGGAACGGCCAGAATCTGCTGCGCGGTTTCTTCACCGGTGTCGGCACAAGCGGCGGCCACGTGGTCACCATCGCATGTTCGCGTTCGATCATACGGCGCGCGACATAGTCGGTCACGGCTTTCACGATGACAGGAATATCATGAGCCTCCGCCAGCACCACGCGGCCATGGCGGGTGTCTTGCACGAAGCGATATGTGCGCTTGTCGCGCCCCATGGCGACATGGGCGACCATGTCAACCCACAGCCGCGGCGTGTCGCCCTGGCTGACGCCCCGGTCGAACATCTCGATGCCATCAGGAATCTCGGCAAACAGCGGATCGAGCGCCTCGTTGAGTATCTCGAGGCGCGCCACTTCGGCATCCCGCAATTCGACGACGACACCGGTGCGATCGGCTGCCTCGATACGGGCCTTGCGCAGGGCGTCGCGCAGACGCATCGGCTTGGCTTCCTCGACAGGCTTCGTCCCGTTACTCGCCACGCTGGACCTCTTTCTGGCTGCCTCAAGCGCGGCAGCCGCCCACATTAACCTATCAGCTACCATAAGTGCCGCAAAGACCGTTTGTTTCCAGTTACTTGCACCCCGAATGCACCAACGGCCCCACCCGGTTGCCCGGATGAGGCCGTTGATTTCCTTGGACGTTTTCTTATGCGGCAAACCAGCGACAGGCTTGAGACAATCCAGCGGCCGTAACGCCGCGGCGATGTCAGCCTCAAGCGACCTTGTCAGTCTTAGGCGACCTGGCGGCTCGGCTCTTCGACGATGGAAAAGCGGACGCCGGCACGGTGGCGATTCTCTTCAGACACAATCTTCCAGGCCTCTTCGGCCTGCTTGCGCGTCTTGAACGGACCCTGCACCTGGGCCGAGCCTTCGACCAGCTTGTGGAAGTTCATCGAGCCGAACTCGCCGCCGATGACCCAGAAATTGCTGCCGTGTGACATGTCGTGCTCCTGTTCTATCTTCCAAATCGACATTCGTGACATGCGATGCATTCACCGTGTGAAGAGATAACTCCATATCGGCCAAATCCGCCAGATAGCTTGCGTTTGAATGGTGATGTGATGTAACATAGCGACTTGTAATAATGTCAATTTGTCAATTTTGTCACAATTACCAGCCGAGCGGCGACTCGGAACCAGGAATTGACGCATATGGCGGGCGAGTCGGGCAAGAAACTGTTCGTGGGACCGCGCTTCAGGCGCATCCGGCAGCAACAGGGCCTGTCCCAAACCCAGATGGCCGAGGGTCTCGGGATTTCACCAAGCTATATCAACCTGATCGAGCGCAACCAGCGGCCGGTCACCGCGCAACTCTTGTTGCGACTGGCTGAAACCTACGACCTCGATCTGCGCGACCTCGCGACTGCGGATGAGGATCGTTTCTTTGCAGAGCTGAACGAGATCTTTTCCGATCCGCTGTTTCGCCAGATCGACTTGCCGAAGCAGGAATTGCGCGACCTTGCCGAACTTTGTCCCGGCGTCACGCATTCGTTGCAGCGGCTCTATGCAGCCTATACCGAAGCGCGGCGAGGCGAGACCATGGTGGCGGCGCAGATGGCCGATCGCCAAGAGGGCGCGCAGTTCGAGGCCAATCCGATCGAACGCGTGCGCGACCTCATCGAGGCCAACCGCAACTACTTTCCCGAACTCGAGCAGGCCGCCGAAGGGCTGCGCGACGAAATCAACGTGCCGTCGCAGGATCTGTTTGCGGCGCTGAGCACGCGGCTGCGTGACAAATACTCGATAGTCACCCGCATCATGCCGGTGGACGTCATGCGCGAAACGCTAAGGCGGTTTGACCGGCATCGCCGGCAATTGCTGATCTCGGAAATGGTCGATGCACCCGGCCGCGCGTTTCAGGTCGCGTTCCAGATCGGCCTCGTCGAGTGTTCGTCCAATTTCGAAAGCATCATCGGCCGCGCCGGACCGCTCGACGACACGCCGCGCCGGCTCTATCGCATCACGCTGGCGAACTACTTCGCCGCCGCCGTGCTGATGCCTTACGGCGCGTTTCATGCCGCGGCAGAAGCGTTGAGCTACGACGTGCAGGTGCTCGGCCAGCGCTTCAATGTCGGCTTCGAGCAAATCTGCCATCGCCTGACCACGCTGCAGCGGCCGAACACGCGCGGCGTGCCGTTCTTCATGCTGCGCGTCGACAATGCCGGTAACGTCTCGAAGCGGTTCTCGTCCGGCACCTTCCCGTTTTCGAAATTCGGCGGCACCTGCCCGCTGTGGAATGTGCACTCGACCTTCGACACGCCGGACCGCCTCCTGAGCCAGGTGATCGAACTCCCGGACGGCAGCCGCTACTTTTCGCTGGCGCAGACGCTGCGCCGGCCCGCGGCGCCGCATCCCCAGCCACAACCGCGCTTCGCCATCGGCCTCGGCTGCGAGATCCGCCACGCCGGCAAGCTCGTCTATTCCGCAGGCCTCGATCTGGAAAAAACCGAAGGCACGCCGATCGGCGTCAATTGCCGCCTCTGCGAACGCGAGAACTGCAGCCAGCGCGCCGAGCCGCCGATCACGCGCAGCCTGATCCTGGACGAGAACACGCGGCGGGTGTCGAGTTTTGCTTTTAGTAATGCGCGGGAGTTGTAGTCGGACTGGTTCTTCGAAGGCCCCCCTCACAGTAACGGCGGAAATGGAAACACCGTCATGGCCGGGCTTGACCCGGCCATCCACGTCTTGCTTGGTAGCACTCGGACGAAGACGTGGATGCCCGGCATATGCCGGGCATGACGACGGAGAGAACGATTCATGCTGCGCATCCGGCTATCGACCAGACTTGCAATCCTCATTGCAGCATTGACCTTTATCTCCCTCGCCTCCCCCGCCTCCGCCCAACGCGGCGCGTCCTGCCATGGCGGCCAGAGTTTCGATCAATTCCTCGCCGGGCTGAAACAGCAGGCCGTCACTGCCGGCGTATCGCAGCGCGCGATGGCGGAGGCCTCGCCTTACCTCGTCTACGACCAGGGCATCGTCAACCGCGACCGTGGGCAGCGGGTATTCGGGCAGTTGTTCACGCAGTTCGCCGGACGCATGGCCGCAGACTACCGGATGCAGAACGGGCAGCTCAAGATCAAGCAGAACGCTGCAGCCTTTGCGCGTGCAGAGAAAGAGTATGGCGTACCGCCAGCGGTCATCGCCGCGTTCTGGGCGCTGGAAAGCGACTTCGGCGTGCAGATGGGCAATCTGCAGACGCTGCGTTCGCTGGTGTCGCTGGCCTATGACTGCCGGCGCTCGAAGATGTTTCAGGACGAGACCATCGCCGCGCTGAAGATCATCGATCGCGGCGACTTGTCGCCGGCGGAGATGATCGGATCATGGGCCGGCGAGCTCGGCCAGACGCAATTCCTGCCAACGCATTACTTCAACTATGCCGTAGACTATGACGGCGATGGCCATCGCAATTTGCTGCGCAGCCCCGCCGACGTGATCGGCGCCACCGCCCACTATATTTCCACCGGCCTGAAATGGCGGCGCGGCGAACCGTGGTTGCAGGAGGTGCGGGTCACCGACAACGTGCCGTGGGATCAGGCCGATCTCACCATCCAGTTGCCGCGCGCCAAATGGGCGTCATTCGGCGTCTCCTATCCCGACGGGCGGCCGCTGCCGAATGACAGCATGCCGGCCTCACTGCTGCTGCCGATGGGACGGCACGGCCCCGCCTTCCTCGCTTACGCTAATTTCGCCGCCTATACGGAATGGAACAACTCGCTGATCTATTCGACCACCGCGGCCTATCTCGCCACCCGCATCAATGGCGCATCCAAGATGCGGCAGCCCTCCGCCCCTGTCGCGCAGCTGTCACATCCCGAATTGCGCGAGCTGCAGCAACTGCTGGCAAAGCGCGGCTTCAATGTCGGTAAGATCGACGGCATCCTCGGCCAGCAGAGCCGCACGGCCGTCAAGGCCATGCAGGTCAAATTCGGCCTGCCGGCGGATTCCTGGCCTACGGCCGAGTTACTCGCTGCATTGAGATCCGGGCGCTAAGTCAGATCCGAGAAACGGTATCCACTTATCGCGATCATCCTCGAAATTTCTTCTCTTTTGTGAGGCCGCGGCGGTTGAATTCGGCTGGCCGCGCCCCAAGTCCATGCAGCAGCATCTTTCTCGAAACCCGCCGCTGTGCCTCGAAACACATCACAAAAGAGCATCCACATGCCGTTCTATGATTCTGTCGTGCCCGCCTATCTGCAGATGCTGGGCAGCTTGTCCGCGAGCCTGAAAAAGGCCGAAGCCTATGCTGCCGCAAGGAAGATCGAGCCCGGCGTCCTGCTCGGCACACGGCTCTTCCCGGACATGCTTCCGCTGAGCCGGCAGGTCCAGCTCTCCTGCGATTTCGCCACCAAGGGCAGCGCGCGCCTCTCGGGCAGCGAAGTGCCGGCGGTACCGGACACCGAGACGACCTTCGATGAATTGCAGGCGCGCATCACCAGAACCGTCGATTATCTGAAGAACTACAAGCCCGCCCAATTCGACGGCGGAGAAACCCGGGAGATCACCTTCCCCACCGGCCCCGGCAAGACCACCACCATGTCAGGCCAGGAATTCCTCACCAGCTTCTCGCTGCCAAGCTTCTATTTCCACGTCACCACTGCCCACGGCATCCTGCGGATGTGCGGTATCGATGTGGGCAAGCGCGACTTCCTCGGCGCGCAGTAAGACGCGCGATCGCCACAGGATAATCGACTGCCGACGGCACGATGGAGAGATCATGATCATTCAATTCACCATCGCCACGACTGCTTTATTCTGAACGAAAAAACACGCAGCACAGAGGCATTGCCAAGGCGCTGCGCGATCCCCAATTCGATCTCGTCCTTCATCGACTGGAAAACTTACATGAGCACGTCCAAACTGTTTGAACCCTATAAACTCGGCAACATCACACTTTCGAACCGCACTGCTATGGCGCCGCTGACGCGCAATCGTGCGATCGAGGGCTTCGTGCCGAACCCGCTCGCCGTCGATTACTACAGCCAGCGCGCCAGCGCCGGCCTCCTGATCACCGAGGCCAGCCAAATCTCCCAGCAGGGTCAGGGCTATCAGGACACGCCCGGCATCTACACGAAGGAGCAGGTCGCCGGCTGGAAGAAGGTGACCGATGCAGTTCACGCCAAGGGCGGCCACATCTTCATCCAGCTCTGGCATGTCGGCCGCATCTCACATACCAGCCTGCAGCCGAATGGCGGCGCGCCAGTCTCGGCTTCGGCGATCGCCGCCAAGACCAAGACCTTCGTCAACAACACCTTCACCGACGTCTCCGAGCCCCGTGCGCTCGAGCTCGCCGAAATCCCCGGCCTGATTGATGACTACAAGCGCGCCGCCAGGAATGCGGTCGAGGCCGGTTTCGACGGCGTCGAGATTCATGCTGCCAATGGCTATCTGCTCGAGCAGTTCGCACGCAACTCGACCAACAAGCGCACGGATGCCTATGGCGGCTCGCTGGAGAACCGCGCCAGGCTGATCCTCGAAGTGGCTCAGGCCGTGAGCAGGGAAATCGGCGGCGCCAGGACCGGCATCCGCATCTCACCGGTCACGCCGGCCAATGACGCGGCCATCGACAGCGATGCGCAAAAGCTGTTCGATTACATCACCGACGGGCTCAGCGCCGAGAAGCTGGTCTATCTCCATGTTGTCGAAGGCGCGACCGGTGGCCCGCGTGACAATGCACCGTTCGATTACGCCAGCCTGCGCAAACGCTTCAAGGGTACCTATATCGCCAATAACGGCTTTGATCTCGCGCTGGCCAACAAGGTGCTCGCTGCCGACGCAGCCGACCTGATCGCCTTCGGCAAGCCTTTCATTTCGAACCCGGATCTGGTCGAGCGCCTGAAGTCCGGCGCGCCACTCAACGATGCCGACAAGGCGACGTTCTATGGCGGCGGCGCGAAGGGCTACACGGATTATCCGGTGCTGGGCGCGAAGCAGGCGGCGGAGTGAGCACGCCATTCCGGTTCGCGCGCAAGAGCGCGCGTCCGGGAATGACAGCAAAAGAAAAGGCCGGGATCGCTCCCGGCCTTTTTTGTTGTTCAGAAAACTCGCTTTAGTTCGAAGCGCGCTTCTGCGGAGGCGATGCAGGCCACGACTTGATCAGGGTGTCGTAGTCCACCGTCTCGCCCTTCGGCTTCTCGTTCGCCAGCTTGCGCTGGGGCGCGATATTGCCGTCCTTGGCGGACTTCGCGTACCAGAACTCGGCGGTTTCCTTCTTGTTCAGCTTCGGTCCGCATTCGCCCTGAACCTTGGATCGTTCAAGACGTTCGAGCACCGAATCCTGCGCTGCAGCCAGCGAGTCCATCGCCTGCTGCGGGGTCTTCGCACCGGACGACGCATCGCCGATGTTCTGCCACCACAACTGTGCCAGCTTCGGATAATCCGGGATGTTGTTGCCGGTCGGCGACCACTGCACGCGGGCTGGCGAGCGATAGAACTCGATCAGACCACCGAGCTTCGGTGCACGTTCGGTGAATGACTTGTCCCAGATGTCGGACTCACGAATGAAGGTGAGACCGACATGGCTCTTCTTCAGGCTCACCGATTTGGAGGCGATGAACTGCAGATAGAGCCAGGCTGCCTTGCGGCGATCCGCCGGAGTCGACTTCAGAAGCGTGGCTGAACCCACGTCCTGGTAGCCGAGCTTCATGCCCTCCTTCCAGTACGCACCATGCGGCGACGGAGCCATGCGCCACTTCGGCGTACCATCGGCATTCATGACCGGCAGACCGGGCTTCACCATATCGGCGGTGAAGGCGGTGTACCAGAACATCTGCTGCGCGATGTTGCCTTGTGCGGGCACCGGACCCGACTCCGAGAAGGTCATGCCCTGTGCCTGCGGCGGAGCATATTTCTTCATCCAGTCGAGATACTTGACGATCGAATAAACGGCAGCCGGACCGTTGGTGTCACCGCCACGCTCGACGGAGGAACCGACCGGACGGCAGCCTTCCATGCGGATACCCCATTCATCGACGGGGAGGCCGTTCGGAAGACCTTTGTCGCCATTGCCGGCCATGGACAGCCAGGCGTCGGTGAAGCGCCAGCCGAGCGAGGGATCCTTCTTGCCGTAGTCCATGTGGCCATAGACCTTGACGCCGTTGATCTCCTTGATGTCGTTGGTGAAGAACTCGGCAATATCTTCATAAGCCGACCAGTTCACGGGAACGCCGAGATCGTAGCCATACTTGGCCTTGAACTTCGCCTTGTAGTCAGGATTGGTGAACCAGTCGTACCGGAACCAATACAAGTTCGCGAACTGCTGGTCGGGCAGTTGGTACATTTTCTTGTCGGGCGCGGTGGTGAAGGACGTGCCGATGAAATCCTTCACGTCCAGCATCGGATCGGTGACGTCCTTGCCCTCGCCGGTCATGTAATCCGACAGCGCGATGGTCTGGCCGTAGCGGAAATGCGTGCCGATCAGATCCGAGTCGTTGATCCAGCCGTCATACACATTCTTGCCCGACTGCATCTGGGTCTGCAGCTTTTCGACCACGTCGCCTTCCTGGATCAGGTCGTGCTTGAGCTTGATCCCGGTGATTTCGGAGAACGCCTTGGCCAGCGTCTTGGATTCATATTCGTGGGTCGTCAGGGTTTCGGAGACGACGTTGATCTCCATGCCCTTGAACGGCTCGGCAGCCTTGGCGAACCACTGCATTTCCTTCAGCTGCTCTGCCTTCGACAGCGTCGACGGCTGGAATTCGCTGTCGATCCACTTTTGCGCCGTGGCGTCGTCGGCCTTCACGGGCAGAGCCAGCGTCACGGTCGCAGCGATCAGCGCTACGGCGCTGGTCATCATGATGGCGCGCGTCGATCCACGCCTGGTGAGTGTCGTCAGTTGTCTCATCGTGTCCTCCCTCGTTTATGTTTCAGACCCGGATTGATCCCGCGTCTGACCTTCCTCACTCGTCAGACGGTGCGAAAAATCGCCACCGCCGAGACCAGCGAAATCAATGTCGCGAACCACAGGTTCGAGATTTCAAGACCTTCCTCGCCGATCGGCAGCGTCGCGATTGGATCGCTGCCGACAAAGCCGATCCACAACAGGTGGATGACCGCCGCCGCGATCAGCGACAGGAACAAGCGGTCGCCGCGCGTGGTGGGAATGCGCAGGATGCCGATGCGCTCGGCTTCGGGATAGGCAACCGCGAGCCACGTCATCGTGGCCAGCGTAATCGCCAGCAGCGCGAAGAAGATCGCGGTCGGCGGCGTCCAGGCCATCCATGCGATGTTTTCCATGACGACCTCCTAGACTCTGCCGAGCGCGAAACCGCGCGCGATATAATTGCGGACGAACCAGATGACGAGGGCACCGGGAATGATGGTCAGCACGCCGGCGGCGGCGAGCAGGCCCCAGTCCATGCCGGAGGCCGACACGGTGCGCGTCATCACGGCGGAGATCGGCTTAGCATTCACCGAGGTCAGCGTGCGCGCGAGCAGCAATTCGACCCAGGAGAACATGAAGCAGAAGAAGGCAGCGACGCCGATGCCCGATGCGATCAGCGGCACCAGAATCTTCACGAAGAACTTCGGAAACGAATAGCCATCGAGAAACGCCGTCTCGTCGATCTCGCGCGGCACGCCCGAGACGAAACCTTCGAGGATCCAGACTGCGAGGGGCACGTTGAACAGGCAATGGGCCAGTGCCACCGCCCACGGCGTGTCGAACAGGCCGATCGCCGAATAGAGATTGAAGAACGGCAGCGCGAACACCGCGGGCGGCGCCATCCGGTTCGACAGCAGCCAGAAGAACAGGTGCTTGTCGCCGAGGAATCGATAGCGCGAGAACGCATAGGCCGCGGGCAGCGCAAAGGAGATCGACAGGATGGTGTTGATGATGACGTATTTCAGCGAATTGATGTAGCCGGAATACCAGCTCTCGTCGGTGAAGATCCGGGTGTAATTTGCCAGCGTCGGCGCATGCGGCCACAGCGTCATGGTCGAGACGATTTCGCCATTGGTCTTGAAGCTCATATTCACGAGCCAGTAGATCGGCAACAGCAGGAAGATCAGGAACAGCGTCAGGATAACGCGGCGACCGGGGATCGTATGCATCAGACCGCTCCCTCGCGCCTGGTGTGATCGACGCCGACATTGGTCATCACGGTGTAGAACACCCAGCACACGATCAGCACGATGATGTTGTAGACCAGCGACAGCGCCGCGGCCTTGCCAAGATCGAACTGGCCGAGCGCGATCTTGACGAGTTCGATGGAGACGAAGGTGGTCGAATTGCCGGGTCCGCCGCCGGTGACGACGAAGGGCTCGGTATAGATCATGAAACTGTCCATGAAGCGCAGCAGCACGCCGATCAGCAGCACGCGGTTGAGCTTCGGCAGCTGGATAGCCCGGAAAACTGCCCAGCGTGACGCACCGTCGATCTGTGCCGCCTGGTAATAGGCATCGGGAATCGATTTCAGGCCCGCATAACACAGCAACGCGACGAGGCTGGTCCAGTGCCAGACATCCATGACGATGACTGTCGCCCAGGCATCGAACTCGTTCGATACGTAATTATAGTCGATGCCCATGTGATTGAGCGTGTAGCCGAGCAGGCCAATGTCGGGACGGCCGAATATCTGCCAGATGGTGCCGACCACGTTCCATGGAATCAAAAGCGGCAGCGCGAGGATCACCAGGCAGGCTGCGACGCGCCAGCCGTCACGCGGCATCGACAGCGCGACCAGAATGCCGAGCGGCACTTCGATGGCGAGGATGATCGCAGAGAACGCCAGATTGCGCAGCAGCGACGCGAAGAAGCGCCCGCCGAGATCGCTGGAGGGATCGAGCAATTCCTTGAACCAGCCGACACCGTTCCAGAAGAACTGGTTATTGCCGAAGGTGTCCTGCATCGAATAGTTCACCACCGTCATCAGCGGCAGCACGGCGGAGAATGCCACGATCAGGAACACTGGAAGTACCAGGAACCAGGCTTTTTGGTTGACTGTCTTGTCCATCACGCGGCCCCTTCGACGAGACGGCTATTGGCATAAACGTGCACCCGCGACGGATCGAACACCAGCCCGACATCACCGCCGGAGACAGAAAATCCGGCGGGCACGCGCGCGGCAACCTTCACGCCGCCAATGCGCACCCGCGCGAAGCTGATGCGACCGAGATCATCGATGCGCTCGACCTGCGCCCTGAGCAAGCCCGGCGCGGGCGCCGCAACATGGACGAATTCGGGGCGAATGCCGATTTCGATTGTCGCGCCCGCTGGCATCTGATCGTAGCTGCCATTGAGCGCGATGACATGACCGCCAATGCGTGCCTCGCGGCCACTGACCTCGGCAGGCACGATATTCATGCCGGGCGATCCGATGAAATAGCCGACAAACGTATGCGCCGGCTTGTCGAACAATTCCTGCGGCGTGCCGGACTGCACGACGCGGCCGTCATGCATCACCACCACCGTATCGGCAAATGTCAGCGCTTCCGTCTGATCGTGGGTCACATAAATCATGGTCAGATCCAGCGCGCGGTGCAGCGCCTTCAACTTCGATCGCAATTCCCATTTCAGATGCGGATCGATCACCGTGAGCGGCTCATCGAACAGCACGGCGGCGACATCGGAGCGCACAAGACCACGCCCCAGCGAAATCTTCTGCTTGGCGTCCGGCGTCAGCCGCGTCGCCTTGCGGTTCAAATACGGCGTGAGGTCGAGCAGTCCGGCGATTTCTTTCACGCGGGCGTCGATCTGCGCGCGCGGCACGCCGCGATTCTTCAGCGGAAATGCGAGATTCTCGCCGACGGTCATGGTGTCGTAGATGACGGGAAACTGGAACACCTGCGCGATGTTGCGCTTCTGGGTCGACAGCGGCGTGACGTCCTTGCCGTCGAAGAGGATCTGGCCGCGCGACGGCGTGACGATACCGGAGATCAGGTTCAGCAACGTCGTCTTGCCGCAGCCGCTTGGTCCGAGCAGCGCATAGGCGCCGCCCTGCCGCCACGTCATCGAGATGGGCTTCAGTGCAAAAGATTCCGGATCGGCATCGTTGCCGCTGTAGGATTGCGCGAGATCGACGAGATCGATGCGGGCCATGTTACGCTCCCTGCGCCATGTTGGGAGCGGCGACCAGACGATCGCTACCATCGAAGACGAACAGATTTTCAGGATCGAGCACGGCGTCGAGCATGTGGCCTGGCTCGAATTCATGCACACCCTGCAGCACCGCAACCCAATTGGCAGCATCACGCTTCAGATGGACGAAGCTTTCCGACCCGGTGATTTCGGTGACCGTCACTTCCGCCGGAAATGCATGCCGTCCGGCAAGACCACTGGCGACTTCGAGCTGATGCGCGCGGAAGCCAACGCGATAGCTGCCGTCGGCGAGGTTGGCATAGAGCCCGCTGGCGGGCGCCGTCGCACCGCCGGCATACTGCACGTTGCCGTTCTTCTTCTCGATCGCAACAAGATTGAGCGGTGGGTCGGAGAACACTTCGGCGGCCTTGAGGGTCTCCGGATGCCGATAGACTTTCGAAGTCCGGCCGACCTGCAGGACCTGGCCTTCCCACAGGCACACGGTGCTGCCGCCCAACAGGAGCGCTTCCGATGGCTCGGTGGTCGCGTAAACGAAGATCGCGCCGGAGGCCTCGAAAATCTTCGGCAGTTCGGTGCGCAGCTCTTCGCGGAGCTTGTAATCGAGATTGGCGAGCGGCTCGTCGAGCAGCACGAGATCGGCGCCCTTGACCAGGGCCCGGGCAATCGCCGTGCGCTGCTGCTGGCCGCCGGAGAGCTGAAGCGGCGTGCGTTTCAGATAGGGCTCGAGCTTGAGCAACGCCGCGGCCTCGTGCACGCGGGTTTCAATCTCGGCTTTGGGCTTGCCCTGCACGCGCAGCGGCGACGCGATGTTCTCATACACCGTCAGCGACGGGTAATTGATGAACTGCTGATAGACCATTGCCACCGAGCGCTTGCGGATGTCGATGCCAGTGACGTTCTTGCCATCGACCAGCACGCGGCCCTGCACCGGCTTGTCGAGCCCGGCCAGCAATCGCATGATCGAGGTCTTGCCGGCCAATGTCGGCCCGAGCAGCACATTCAGGGTGCCACGCTCCAGCGTCAGCGAGACGTCACGGATCGTCGTGACGCCATCCACCATCTGCGAGACGTGATCGAGCGCAACGCTCATGACCGCGCTCCCGCTTCACGCATCGAACCGGCAGGCTGGGTGCGATTGACCTGCAGCCATTGATCGAGCGCCGCGATCTCACCCTTCGACAGGCGCAGGCCCAGTTTGGAACGGCGCCAGACGATATCCTCGGCACTGACGGCCCATTCATTGGCCATGAGATAGCGCACTTCCCGCTCGCAGAGCGTTGCACCAAAGGCCTGACCGAGATCGGCCGCGGACTTCGCGACGCCCAGCATCTTCGCGGCGCGCGTGCCATAGGCATGCGCCAATCGGTTGGCATGCGTCCGCGTGAGGAACGGATAGTCGCGCAACAGTTCTGCGATCAGCGCATCGACCGCGGAGACATCGAAATCGCCCCCGGGCAGCGAGGCGCCTGCCGTCCAGCCTTCCCTGGCCTTGGTGCCCTTGAGATAAGGCGCGAGCTTCTGCAAGGCTTCTTCGGCGAGGCGGCGATAGGTCGTGATCTTGCCGCCATAAATCGACAGCAGCGGCAGTCCGCCAGGCAGATCGAGTTCGAACACATAATCGCGCGTCGCCGCCTTGGCCTCATTGGCGCCGTCGTCATAGAGCGGACGGACACCGGAATAGGTCCACACCACGTCTTCGGCGAGCACGGGCCTGGCGAGATATTCGCTCACCGACTTGCAGAGATAGTTGATCTCATCGGCGGAGATTTTCACGTCGGCGGGATCCCCGTGATAGTCGATATCGGTAGTGCCAATCAGGGTGAAATCGTCCTGATAGGGAATCGCAAATACGATACGACCATCAGCATTCTGGAAGATATAGGCGCGGTCGTGGGCGTAGAGCTTCGGCACCACGATATGCGAACCCTGCACCAGACGGACTTTCGCCTTTGCATTGACGCCGGCGCCGACCGCCAGAACATTCTCGACCCACGGGCCGCCGGCATTGACCAGCGCGCGCGCGCTGATGGTTGAGCGTTCGCCCGTCGACGTGTCCTGCACCGTGACCTGCCACAGGCCATCGGCCTGTCGAATCTCGGTCGCGCGCGTACGCGTCCGGATCACAGCGCCACGATCGGCGGCATCACGGGCGGTCAGCACCACGAGGCGGGCGTCATCGACGAAACAATCGGAATATTCGAAACCGCGGGTGAAGCGGCCGGGAGCCAGCGGCTTGCCGGTCTCGTCTTTGGTGAGATCGAGCGTACGGGTGGCCGGAAGAAGTTTTCGGCCGCCGATATAGTCGTACAGGAACAGACCGAGCCGCAGCAGCCAGGCCGGGCGCAGCCCAGCATGATGCGGCAGCACAAAGCGCAGCGGACGGATGATATGCGGCGCGATCTGCCAGAGGATTTCGCGCTCAAGCAGCGCGTGGCGAACCAGTTTGAAGTCGTAATATTCGAGGTAGCGCAGGCCGCCATGGATAAGCTTGGTCGACCAGGACGACGTCCCGCTGGCCAGATCGTTCATCTCGCAGAGGAAGACGGAATTGCCGCGGCCGACAGCATCGCGGGCAATACCGCAGCCGTTCACACCGCCACCAATGATTGTAAGGTCGTAGATCTGACCCACCCCGTCTCCCCTCCTGCGCCAATTGTCTGGCGCCTTCCTTGGGACGCGCCATCTTCGCTTTCAGCGATTTGGCTTTCGCTTTTCATTAAAGCACAACCAAAAGCGAAAGCAACTGGCGTTTTCGGGGTCTGAACAGCTCTAAAGCGGGGTCGGTTCCGGTTCCAGATCGTCGGAATCATCCGCCGACCCCGGTAAAGCCGCGATCACCTTGACGCCCCGGCTCCGGCAGATCTCCTGCAAGGACGGCGGCAACGGCACGTCGGTCACGAAGGTCTGGACCTGGCTGATATGGGCGATGCGAACGGCGGCCGAGCGCCGCAATTTGGTCGAATCGCACACCAGCATGACGCTGCGGGCATTGGCGATGATCGCCTGCGCCGCCTGCACCTCGCGATAGTCGAAGTCGAGGAGCGCGCCCTCCTCGTCGATTGCCGAGGCGCCGATGATGGCGTAATCGACCTTGAACTGGCCGATCAGCTTGATCGCCGTGGAGCCGATCACCGCGCCATCAGAGCGACGCACGGTGCCGCCGGCCACGATCACCTCTATATGCGGATGCCGATAGAGCATCATCGCGACATTGAGGTTGTTGGTGATGACCAGCAGGTTTTCGTGATTGGTCAGCGCGCTCGCCACTTCCTCGGTCGTGGTGCCGATATTGATGAATAGCGACGAGCCGTTCGGAATCTGTGCGGCGGCGGCGACCCCGATCGCCTTCTTCTCTTCGGCAGCCACGAAGCGCCGCGCTTCATAGGCAAGGTTCTCCACACCGGACGCGACAATGGCGCCGCCGTGAATACGCGTCAGCAGCCGCTGGTCACAGAGATCGTTGAGATCCTTGCGGATGGTCTGTGCGGACACCTCGAACCGGCGCACGAGGTCGTCGACCATCACGCGACCGAAGGCGCGCGCATGGTTCAGGATTTCGGATTGGCGATGGGTCAGGCCAGCAGTCACAGCAGCACCTCGGAGCAAACGATTCCATGGTGCGGTTGTTGGCGGCGATGGTCAACGCGGCAATGCAGCGTCGTTAAGCCGTCACGGTCGTCTGAGCGCCCTGCGCGGCGAACTGGAAGGCGGCACGTTCGGCTTCACGCGCATTGCGAAAGAGCTGGCCTTCCATGGGGTTGAAACGATGAGACGCGGCGAAGAACCGGTAGCCGTCGGGATCGCGAACGACGATACCGGCAGCCTGCGATGAGACTTCGATGATGTAAGTGTCTGACATGGCGGCCCCCACGCGATAGGCGAAGCATATTCCGGGCCATTAACCTGGAAGGGGGGATTTCGTTCCCGCGTCAGTCTGAAATCATTCAGGTCGCAATCGTCCCGTCGGGGCGCTTGATCGGTTGCGGGCGGCCGGCCTCGTCGATGGACACGAAGGTGAAATTGCCATCTGTCACCAGGATCGGGGCGCTTTCGTTGCGGCGCAGAACCCAGGCCTCGATATGCACCGTCAGCGAGGTGCGGCCCATGCGTACCAGGTCAGCATGCACTGAGACGACATCGCCGACATGAACGGCCTTGCGGAAGGTCATCGCCTCGATGGCAACCGTGACGGTGCGCGTCTTGGCTACTTTTGCGGCGAAGATACCGCCGCCAAGATCCATCTGGCTCAGTAGCCAGCCGCCAAAAATATCGCCATTGGCATTGGTATCCGCCGGCATCGCCACCGTGCGGATGGTAAGATCGCCTGTCGGTTCCGCACCCAGTCCCGTCACTGGCTGCGTCTTTGATTCATTCATCTGCAAAGCCTGCCGTAAATTGCGTCATCATCTAAAGGTCTCCCAGCCGGCATCCGGCGCGAATCGATCGCCAAACTTGGCAGCGAGAGTCCGCAGCGTCGCGGTGATATTCTCGGTTCCGCGCGTCCGCGCATAGTTCAGCGGGCCGCCGCGGAACGGGGCATAGCCGGTGCCGAAGATCATTGCGCCATCGACTACATCGGGATTGTCAACGATGCCTTCGCGGAGACAGGCGACGCAGACATTGGACATCGGCAGCACCAGGCGATCGATCATCTCCTGCGTCGGCCGCGCCATGGCAACTGCGCTGGAACTCTTCTCGGCCTTGCCGTCACGCCACGTATAGAAGCCCTTGCCGGTCTTCTTGCCGAGCTCACCCTTGTTGACCTTCTCGCGCAACCAGGCCGGCGTCGGCGGCAGCAGGTCGCCGAACCTGGAGCGCAGCATGTCGCCGACCGCCAGGCAGATGTCGAGACCGACCTGATCGGCCAGTTCAATGGGTCCCATCGGCATGCCGAACTGCTCGGCGGCGGCGTCGATGGTTTCCTTGTCGACCTTCTCCTCCATCAGCATCATCGCCTCGAGCATGTAAGGCGTCAGCGCACGATTGACGAGGAAGCCGGGCGAACTCTTCACCGGCAGCGGCAGGCGATCGATGGCGCCGACAAAGGCCGTGGCCTTCCTCAGCATCTCCGCATCGACCCCGTCATGGCTGATGACCTCGACGAGCTGCAGACGCGATACCGGATTGAAGAAGTGCAGGCCAAGCAACCGCTCCGGCCTGGCGAGCGTGCTGCGCAGATCCTGCAGCGGGATGCTCGACGTGTTGGTGGCGAGAATTGCATCCGGCTTCATGCGCGGCTCGATACCGGCATAGACTTTCTGCTTCAACTCAAGCTTCTCCGACACCGCCTCGATGATCAGGTCGGCGTTGCGAACGCCCTCGCCGTCCATATCGGGGATCAGGCGATCCAGCGTGTCGCGCTGGTCGGTGCGCTTGCAGATAATCTTGCTGTAGAGATCGGCGGCGCGCCTGATCGCACCGGCGATCGGCTCGGGCTTCATGTCGGCCAGCGTCACGCGTATGTCCTGATGCGCGCACCAGGCCGCGATGTCGCCGCCCATGGCGCCGGCGCCGATCACATGAACATGCTTGATTGTATTGCCGTCGCCGGCGAGCTTCTTCATCTGCTCGCGCAGGAAGAACACGCGGATCAGGTTCTGCGCCGTCGGCGTCACCATCAGCCGGGCAAAGGACGCCTTCTCGGCGTTCAACATCGCGGCACGGTCGCCGCCATGTTTCTCCCACAGATCAATCAGCGCGTAAGGCGCGGGATAATGTTCGCGCGGCGCTGCTTTCCCGGCCTCGGCCACCATGCGCGAGGCGAGAATGCCGCGCACCGGCGAGAAGTTCATGATCGGGATCAACGGACTCGGCTTGGCGCGCTTGAGCTTGCCGAACACTGCATCGCGCACGGCGTTGCGGACATGGCGCTCTTCGGTCACCGCATCGACAAGACCGATCGCTTTTGCCTTGCGGGAATCGATGGTCTTGCCGGTCAGCATCAGCGGCATCGCCTGCATCGGACCCACCAGATCCGTGAAGCGCGCTGTGCCGCCCAAACCTGGATGCAGGCCGAGCATGACTTCCGGGAAACCGAAGCGCGCACCATCGATAGCGATGCGCATCTGGCAAGCCAATGCCACTTCGAGACCGCCACCGAGACAGAAACCGTGGATCACGGCCACCGTCGGAATCTTCAGCGCCTCGAAGCGATCGATCACCGCATGGGCGCGGCTGATCTGCGTTTCCACTTCCGACGGGTCGCTGGCACCGCGAAATTCATTGACGTCGGCGCCCGCGATGAAGCCGGAAGGTTTGGCCGAACGGATTACGATGCCGGTCGGACGCTGGGCTTCCAGCGCATTCAGCACCTGATCGAATTCTTCCAGCACCACAGCCGACAGCGTATTGGCGCTGGCATCCGCGCGATCAAACAACAGCCATGCGATGCCATCGGCATCGCGCGTCAGCTTGAAGTGGCGATAGGCGCCTGATGCGTCGGGAGCAGGCCCGAGTTCCAGCACGCGATCCCCAAGAACGTCCATGATCTTGCTGTCCATGACGCCCTCACACCGTCTCGATCAACATCGCACCACCGAGGCCGCCGCCGATACATTCGGTAGCGATTCCCCGTTTGGTGCCGAGCCGCTTCATCGCATTGACGAGATGCAGCACAATGCGGTTGCCTGACGTGCCGACGGGGTGGCCGAGGCTGATCGCACCGCCATCGACATTGAGCCTGGCGCGATCGATCTCGCCGGCAGCGCCATCGAGGCCGAGCACTTCGCGGCAGAATTTCTCGTCCTTCCAGGCGGCGAGACAGCCGAGAACCTGCGTCGCGAAGGCTTCGTTCAATTCCCAGGTCTCTATGTCCTGAATCGTCATGTTGTTGCGCTTGAGGAGGTCGTTCGACGACAACACCGGACCGAGCCCCATAATCGACGGATCGAGCGCCGACCACTGGCTATCGACGATCACAGCCTTCGGCGTGAGACCATGTCTTGCTACCGCTTCTTCGGACGCAAGGATGGTCCATGATGCACCATCGGTGATCTGCGAGGAATTTCCGGCAGTGACCTGCCCCCAGGGACGTTCGAATACCGGCTTCAGTGTTGCGAGCTTGTCGACCGACGAATCCGCGCGAACGCCGTCATCGTGGTCGTAGAAATTGCCCTTGCGATCGAAGGCGGTCTCGACTTCGCCCTTCAGCCAACCCTGTTCCTGCGCATGGGCAAGGCGCCTGTGGCTTTCGACGGCATAGGCATCAGCCTGCGCGCGCGTGATGCCGAACAAATGCCCAACCTTTTCGGCCGTCTGGCCCATATTGAGGTCGGTGATCGGATCGGTAAGCCCGCGTTCGAGGCCGATGACCGGCTTGAAATAAGCCGGCCGGGCCTTGGCGATCGCCGCCACCTTGCCGAGCACACCCTTGGCCGTGGCAAGCCCGGCGAACCAGCGCACACCGTTCTGCGGCCACACCAGTGGCGCGTGGCTGAGCGCCTCGGCGCCGCCGGCGAGAATCAGATCGGCATTGCCTTCGCGGATATAGCGATAGCCGGTATCGATCGACTGCATGCCGGAGCCGCAATTGATCTGCACGGTGAAGGCGACCATCGCCTCGCCCATGCCAAGCCGAAGCGCGGCGACGCGCGCCGGGTTCATCTCGTCGGCAATGACATTGACGCAGCCGAGGATCACCTGATCGAAGGCATCGGGTGCAAATGGCTGCCGCGCCAACAGCGGGCGGCCACATTGAACAGCAAGATCGACAGGAGTGAAAGGGCCGGGGCCGCTGCGCGCTTTCAGGAACGGCGTGCGGCTGCCATCGACGATATAGACTGGTCTTGTCATGAGGGTCTTGCCATCAGCTTGCTGCCCGCTGCTCACCAAGTTCCTGGAAGAACTGGCGCACGTTATCGGACTTCTTATAGCCGGGCGACAGCTCTTCCGGCGCAAAGTGATCGACCTCGATCACCAGCTTGACGGCTTCCTGCGCGGCGGCGAGCTTTTCGCCCTCGGCCTGAGTGATGACGCCCTGTGCCACTGCATCCTTCCAGTTCTTGAGCTTTGCCGTGCGGATGCGCTTGGCAATATCGTCACTCGATGTCACCAGTTTGAACGCCTTCTCCAGCCGCGCCAGCCCGCGATCGTCGTCAACATGCGAAAGGTCTGGCGTTAGGCGATCGCGCGTCGCCGACGGCTCCAGGATCATCTGGGCACAGCGATGCACCACACGATCCGACGGGCCGAGCACCGAGGCGCCATAGGGCTGCACCACGAATTTCAGGATCGCGGCAACGAAGCGGTTCGGCAGATTGGCCAAAATCTCCGCCAAGCGGTTCTCGATGGTCTTGAAGCCGGATGCCATGCACCATTCGAGCGCCGGCAGATCGTCCTGCTGGCGGCCTTCGTCCTCCCAGCGTTTCAGGGCTGCGGACAGCAGATACAATTCAGAGAGAATGTCGCCAAAGCGCGCCGACAGCATTTCCTTGCGCTTCAGCGCGCCGCCGAGCGTCAGTAGCGCCATATCGGCACACAATGCGAAGGCCGACGAATAGCGCGAGAGCTGGCGATAGAACTGCGTGGCATCGCCCGCATCCGGTGCCGGCGCGAACATTCCGCCGGTCCAGCTGCGCCCCCACGCGCGAAACAGCGTGGTGACGCTGTGGCCTACATGTTTCCAGAACGTGGTATCGAAGGCGTCGAGGCCCTTTGTCTTGTCGGGTTCGCTGAGCGCGTTCATTTCGTCGAGCAGATAGGGATGCGCACGGATGGCCCCCTGCCCGAATACGATGAGATTGCGCGTCAGGATGTTCGCGCCTTCCACGGTGATGCCGACCGGCACTGCACGATAGAGATTGCCCATATAGTTTTGGGGGCCGTCGATCACAGCCTTGCCGCCATGGATGTCCATCGCATCGTCAATGGCAAGGCGCATGCGTTCGGTGGCGTGCAGTTTCATGATGCCGGAGATCACAGCCGGGTGGCGGCCTTCGTTGAGCGCCGCGGATGTCAACCGACGTGCCGCATCGAGCAGATAGGCCGTGCCGGCGATGCGGGCGAGCGGCTCCTCGATACCCTCGAACTTGCTGATCGAGATGTTGAACTGCTCGCGAATGCGGGCATAGGCACCGGTCGTGCGGGCTGCATAGGCGGCGCCGGCCGCCGACAGCGACGGCAATGAGATGCCACGGCCGGCGGCGAGCGCCGACATCAGCATCTTCCAGCCCTGACCAAGCCGCTCCTGGCCGCCGATGATGTAGTCGAGCGGAATGAACACGTCGCGGCCCCAGTTCGGGCCGTTCTGGAACACCTGCATCGACGGCAGATGACGCTGGCCGATCTCGACGCCCGGAAGGTCGTGCGGGATCAGCGCAACCGTGATGCCGAGCTCGTCCTGATTGCCGACGAGATGATCGGGATCATAGGCCTTGAAGGCGAGACCGATCAGCGTCGCGACCGGGCCGAGCGTGATATAGCGCTTGTGCCAGTTGAGGCGCAGGCCCAGAACCTCCTGGCCTTCGAACGTGCCCTTGCAGATGATGCCGCTGTCGATCATCGAGGCCGCGTCGGAGCCCGCTTCCGGGCTGGTGAGGCCGAAACAGGGAATGTCGCGTCCATCGGCGAGGCGCGGCAGCCAGCGCTGGCGCTGCGCGTCGGTGCCAAATTTCATGAGCAATTCGCCTGGGCCGAGCGAGTTGGGCACCATCACAGTGACCGCGGCGACCACCGAACGCGACGAAATCTTCCGGACCACTTCCGAATGGGCATAGGGCGAGAAGCCGAGACCTCCGAATTCCTTCGGAATGATCATGCCGAAGAACTTTTCGCGCTTGATGAACTCCCAGACTTCCGGCGGCAGATCGCGCAATTCCCAATTGATCTTCCAGTCGTCGATCATTTCGCAGAGACGATCCACAGGCCCGGTCATGAAAGCCTGCTCTTCAGCCGTCAGCGTCGCGGGCTTGACGGCGAGCAGCTTGGCCCAGTCCGGATTGCCGGTGAACAGGTCCGCATCCCACCAGACGTCGCCGGCTTCCAGCGCCTCGCGCTCGGTATCGGACATTTTCGGCAACACGCCCTTGGCCCAACCGAAGATCGGCTTGGTGAGGTAATCGCGGCGCAAGCTGGACGAGCTCATGGAGGCTTCCTCTCGATCGCGGCGGCCGGCAGTCCGGGCGGACAGCGGGCGCCAAAAGGCAGACGCTCTTAGCGGGACGGTGTCGGTGTCACTTTAGCTTTCGCATTGAAATTTAAGCGAAAATCGGACAGCATCGAGCCATCATTAACGGCAGGATACCGCAACGGTTCCCGAAAGGCGATTTTCCACCGCGTGACCAGTGGTCGCGCGACCGAAACGCCGAAAGAACAGACAGCCTCAGTCCGGGCGGGCCATCTCGAACATGGCGTCCTGCTTGATATGGAAGTAATCGCCGCGGCGGCCGGCGCGCAGAATCGGGCCGGCGAGCGCGGTCTGGTACACGCCATCCACAATCAGGGTCTTGTCGATATGCACGGCGACCACCTCCCCCATGGTGAGGAAGGCGTTGGCCGAGGCGCCGTTCGCGCCCTTGAGCTCGATGACCTGGGTGACCTTGCACTCGAACGCGACCCGGGCTTCGCCGACCCGTGGCACATTGACCAGCTTGCTCGGCACCGGCGTCAGACCGGCAAGCTCGAATTCATCCACTTCCGGGCCAACACTCGCGGACGTCGCGTTCATCTGCTTGGCCAGATCCATGGTGGCCAGATTCCAGACGAATTCCTTTGTCGCCTGCATGTTGCGGGCGGAATCCTTGAGGCCGATGCTGGAGAAACCGATCAGCGGCGGGGTGTAGTTGAAGGCGTTGAAGAAGCTGTAGGGCGCCAGATTGACATGGCCGTTGGCATCCCGCGAAGACACCCAACCGATCGGGCGCGGGCCGATGATGGCATTGAAAGGATCGTGTTTGAGGCCGTGGCCGTTGGCGGGCTCATAGGAATGCAGATCGAATGCGGTCACGCGAAGATCCCCTGAATTGACGTCAGGAAGATCGTCTAGACCCGCGGTGCCAGCCCGGCAAGAACGAAGTCGATCATCTGGTCCAGGGTCGGGCCGGGCTTCTCGGCGCATTGCGCGATCATCTGCGGGTGGAAATACCGCAGCATCGCCGTGCATGTGCACATGGCGGCCAGTTCGACGTCAGGGGCATGAAATTCGCCCTTGGCGGCGCCATCCGCGATGACGCCACCGATGGTGCCGGTGATCCGCTCCATATGGGCCGTGCAAACCTCCCAGCTCTCTTCCATGGCGATGGCGACCATCTCATGCAGCTTGGCATCGCCAACATAGCGCTCGGCGTTCATCTGATGGATCGTCGTCAGCAACTCACGAAGTCGTTGCGCCGCGGGCTCCGGGTTGGCAACGATCACCCCGGCGGCCTCTTCGACTTCCCCCATCAGCCGCTGCGCGACGGCAGAAATGATCGACTTCTTCGAATCGAAGAAGCGATAGACATTCGCTGGCGACATCCGCAGCACCTTGGCGATATCAGCCACGGTGGTCTTCTGGTAGCCGATTTCACGAAACAGCTTTTCCGCGACCACAACGATGCGGCCCCGCATATCGGCTTCAACGTGATCAGAAATCAGGGTCATCTCGGACAGCAGTCTTCAATTATTCGGCAGCAAGCGGAAAGGCCTGTTGCTTGTCGTGATGTTGCGGTGCGTGATGATCGACATCCTCACCCGATCCGCGTTCATCCAGGCTCTTGCGAAACCATAGCGCATAGAGACCCGGGAGATACAACAACGTCAAGAACGTCGCCACAAACAATCCACCCATGATGGTGACCGCCATCGGGCCCCAGAAGGCCGAACGCGACAGCGGGATCATCGCCAGGATGGCCGCCAGCGCCGTCAGGATGACCGGACGCGCACGGCGCACGGTCGCCTCGATGATGGCTTCGCGGCGGGTCAGGCCGTGCTGCACGTCGGTTTCGATCTGATCCACCAGAATGACGGCGTTGCGCATGATCATGCCCGCCAGCGCAATCAGGCCGAGCAGTGCCACGAAGCCGAACGGCTTGTTGGCAATGTTCAGCGCCAAAGAGGCACCGACGATGCCGAGCGGCGCCGTCAGGAACACCAGGATCAGCCGCGAGAAGCTCTGCAACTGCACCATCAGAAGCGTCAGCATGATGATCATCATCAGCGGAAACAGCACGGCAATAGAGGCATTGCCCTTGCTGGATTCTTCCACCGCGCCGCCGATCTCGATACGGTAGGCCGGCTGCAGGCTGTCGCGGATTTGCTGCAGTTGCGGCCAGATCTGGTTGGTGACATCCGGCGGCTGCACGCCATCGACGACGTCGCCACGTACGGTGATCGCCATGTCGCGGTTACGGCGCCAGAGGATCGGCTCTTCATGGGCGTATTCGATCTTCGCCACCTGCGACAGCGGCACCGGGACGCCGTTGCGCGACATGATGGTGAGATCGCCCACACGGCCGAGGTCGAGACGCTCCGAGGGCACGGCACGGGCGACAACGCCGACCTTCTCGATCCCGTCTCGCACGGTCGTGACCGAGGCGCCGGAGATCAGCATGGCCAGGGATTGTGACAGCTCCTGCGGCGTCAGGCCGAGCGCACGGGCGCGGTCCTGGTCGACCACCAGCCTGAGAGACGGCGTCTGCTCGTTCCAGTCGAGCTGCGGATCGACCATGTTCTTGTTGGCGCGCATCACTTCGCGCACTCTGTAAGCGATATCGCGCACGGTCGCGGTATCCGGCCCGATGACGCGGAACTGGACGGGGAAACCGACCGGCGGACCGAAATTGAAGCGATCGACACGCACGCGCGCTTCCGGGAGCTGGCCATCGGCGACGGCCTTCTCGATCCTGGACTTGATGCGCTCGCGTGCCTCGACATCCCTGGACACGATCACGATCTCAGCGAAGGCCTCATTCGGAAGTTGCGGATTGAGGCCGAGCCAGAAGCGCGGCGAGCCACGGCCGACATAGGCCGTGTAGGTGGCGATGTCCTTGTCGTCCTTGAGCAGCTTCTCGGCGTCCTTGACGGCCTTTTCGGTTACGCCGAATGCCGTACCTTCCGGCAGACGCAACTGCAGGAACAGTTCGGGGCGTTCAGACAGCGGGAAGAACTGCTGCTGGACATGGCCGAAGCCGACAATGGCCGCAATGAAGATACCGACGGTGGCAGCCACCACCTTGACGCGGTGCGTGACGCACCACTGCACGACGCTGCGCAGACTGCGATAAATGCGCGTCTCATAGACCGCATGCGGATCGTAATTGGCCTTGCCGTGAGCAGCAAAGTTCGGCAGCAACTTGACGCCGATATAGGGCGTGAAGATCACCGCGACGAACCATGAAGCGATCAGCGCAATCGCGACCACCCAGAAGATGCCACCGGCATATTCGCCGACTGCGGAATTGGCGAAGCCGATCGGCAGGAAGCCGACAGCCGTGATGAGCGTGCCGGTTAGCATCGGAAACGCCGTCGACTCCCAGGCAAAGGACGCCGCGCGCACGCGGTCCCAGCCCTGCTCCATTTTCACCACCATCATCTCGACCGCAATGATCGCGTCGTCGACAAGGAGGCCGAGCGCGATGATCAGCGCGCCTAGCGTGATGCGATGCAGGTCCATGCCCATCGCATTCATGACCATGAAGACGATGCCAAGCACCAGCGGCACCGACAGCGCCACCACGATGCCGGTGCGCCAGCCGAGCGCCA
>NZ_JBGMOE010000071.1:0-11990 GCF_041424195.1 Tardiphaga sp.
GCCTGGGGCCAGAACGAGCGCGGTGAATGGACCGCGGAGAACTTCCTGATCCGCGGCACCCGCTTCAATCAGGGTGTGCTGCTGAAATTCATGATCGATGCCGGCGCCGACACCATCGGCGATCCGACCCAGGCGCATTGCGTCGCCATTGACGCCCGCGCGCCGCTCTATGACGGCGGTATCTGCACGCGCATCGATTGCGTCTCGCTCGGTGTGGTCGTCAATCGCGACGCGCAGCGCTTCTATGACGAGGGCGAGGACTTCTGGCCGAAGCGCTATGCGATCTGGGGCCGTCTCGTCGCCCAGCAGCCGGGCCAGACCGCATGGTCGATCATCGACCAGAAAGCCATCGGCCGCTTCATGCCGCCGGTGTTCGACGGTACCAAGGCGAATACGCTGGAAGAGCTCGCCGTGAAGATCGGCGTGGATCCCGTCACCTTCATGGAAACGCTGAGCGCCTATAATGCGGCGTGCCAGCCCGGCACCTTCGATCACACCGCACTCGATGATTGCCGTACCGATGGCGTCGTGCCCGCGAAGACCCATTGGGCGCGCGTCATCGACACGCCGCCGTTCTATGCCTATCCGCTCAAGCCCGGCATCACCTTCACCTATCTCGGCATGAAGACCGACGAGACCGCGGCGGTGCAGTTCGGCAATGTCGTTAGCAGCAACCTGTTCGCTGCCGGCGAGATGGTCGCCGGCAATGTGCTCGGCAAGGGCTACACCGCCGGCGTCGGCATGAGCATCGGCACCGCCTTCGGCCGCATCGCCGGCGTCAATGCCGCGGCAAGCGCCGGCCATCGCCATCCCACATTCCAAGAGGAACTTAGCTATGCCGCCGGTCACTGATCTGGAAGCGCCCGTCGCCGGCGGCGCCTGCGATGGCGGCGTCAATTTCGCCGACGCACTGACGGCGGGCGAGGCGGAGATCGCACGCGTCATGCAGATCTGCAACGCGTGCCGCTACTGCGAGGGCTTTTGCGCGGTGTTCCCCGCGATGACGCGCCGGCTCGACTTCAATGCGGCCGACACGCATTACCTTGCGAATCTTTGCCACAACTGCGGCTCGTGTCTCTATGCCTGCCAATATGCGCCGCCGCATGAATTCGCAGTCAATGTCCCGCAGGCCATGGCCAAGGTGCGCGTGCGCACCTATCAGGACTATGCGTGGCCGCGCGCATTCGGTCGCCTCTATGAACGCGCCGGGCTCACGGTGGCCTTTGCGCTGTCCGGTGGCCTCGCGCTGTTCATGATCCTGGCGATCGCCATGAACGGCCGTCTGATCCACGCGCCGCTGGCGGGGAATTTCTACGCGATCTTCCCGCACAACTTCCTGGCACTGCTGTTCGGCGTGGTGTTTCTGTTTGCGCTGCTGGCGCTGGCCATCGGCGTCGTTAAATTCTGGCGAGAGGTCTCGCCAACCAAAGATGGCAATCCCGTCGACATCAAAGCAGCCGCCCAGGCGCGGATGCCGGCGGCGGGCGAAGCGGTCGCCGATGTCGCGCGCTTGCGCTATCTCGGCGGTGGCCATGGCGACGGCTGCAATGAGGACGACGACGCCTTCACGCTGTGGCGCCGCCGCTTCCACCAGTTCACGATGTATGGCTTCCTGCTGTGCTTTGCCGCGACCTGCGTGGCGACGCTGTATCACTATCTGTGGAATCTCCACGCGCCCTATGCCTTCACCAGCGCGCCGGTGATCCTCGGCTCGCTCGGCGGCATCGGCCTCGTCGTCGGCCCCATTGGCCTGCTGTGGCTCAATATGCGCCGCGATGCGCTGCGTGCCGACGTCAAGCAGAACGCCATGGACCGCGGCTTCATCATGTTGCTGCTGCTGGTCAGTGTCACCGGCTTCGCGCTGCTGCTGCTGCGCGATACACGCTTCATGGCGCTGTGGCTGGCAATCCATCTCGGCACCGTGATGGCGCTGTTCCTGACACTGCCTTACGGCAAGTTCGCCCACGGCATCTTCCGCTCTGCCGCGCTGCTCAAATTCAATATCGAGAAGCGAATGCCGAACCGGCTCGGGCTCGGGGGCGAGTAGGCGGATAGATCATTGTGCGGCTCTTGCGACGCCGCGTTGCCCTCGCGACGTCGCAGATGATCCCGACACGGTGATGCCGTCTGCCGATCGTTTCCCGATCCAGGAATTGGGGGCGAAACTTCAGCGGCCGATCTTTACCGCCAGTGAAAACGGCAGTCATTCTGCATCGTGTTCTGCAGTCTGGTGGAATTATATTTTCTATTTCCCGTTGTTCGTGGAACTTGCTGCTTAAATCATGCGTCAACTGGACCGTTTCATAAACTGGCAGTAGTAATCCGGCCGATATCCTCAAAATCAGGTTCGGATCGTTCCATGTTTGCGTTGCCCGTTATCGCTGGTTTTGCGATCGGCGCCGTTTTCGGCGCGGTCGGCCTGTTGAGCGGGTTCTGCCTGATGAGCAGCCTGCGCGACTGGTGGACGCATGACGACGGACGGAAGATCCGCAGCTACGCGCTGGCGGTTGCCGTGGCCGTTGTCGGCACGCAATTCATTGCCGGTGCGGGGATCGTCGAGATCGCCAAGTCGCTGTATCTACAGCCGTCATTCTCGGCGCCTTTGATCTTCTTCGGCGGGCTGCTGTTCGGCCTCGGCATGGTTCTGTCGAATGGCTGCGCGTCGCGCGCGCTGGTGTTGCTGGGCAAAGGAAATCTGAGGTCGCTTGTCGTGATCGCCATCATCGGCGTCACGGCGCAGATGACCTTGAAAGGCTTGCTCGCGCCGATGCGACTGTCGATCCTGCAATGGACGCAGACGACGCCTGGGGCGAATTCCCTCCCGTCGCTGTTCGGAACGCTAGGCCTGCCCGACGCAACCGCGCGTGTCGTAGCAACTTTGATTGTCGGCGGTGCGCTGTTGGTGTTCGCGCTGTCGCATCGGGATTTCCGCCGTTCGCCTGGACAGCTCGTCGCCGGGCTCGTGATGGGTCTGCTGGTGATCGCCGGCTGGCTGGCGACCGGCTGGCTCGGCGCCGATGAGTTCGATCCGATCCCGGTGGCGTCGCTGACCTTCGTGTCGCCGGCTGCCGATACGCTTCAGTTCATCATGCTGTCGACCGGTATGACGCTGAATTTCGGCATCGCGCTGGTGGCGGGTGTGTTCATCGGCAGTCTTCTCACGGCCTTGCTGACCGGACGCTTTGAGCTTGAGGGCTACACGTCGGCGCGCCATACGGGCCGTTCGATGGCAGGTGCCGCGCTGATGGGGATCGGCGGCGCGATGGCCTATGGCTGCTCGATCGGGCAGGGGTTGACGGGCGTGTCCACGCTCGCGCTGCCATCCTTTGTCGCGGCCGCTGGTATTCTTGCAGGCGCGGCCATCGCGATCCGCGGGCGAGCACTCCGTCCGGCTTTTGCGGCGCAATAAGACCTCGCACCTACGCTTCGTTAGTTTGATTGCGCCGTCTCCCTGCGATTGGTAATCAGCTTGCCAATCGTCAGAGGTTTTACACGTGATGAATAGACGAGGGATGATTGTCGGCTCAGCGGCGCTTTTGCTGGGATCGTTTGCGATGGCGCCGCTCGCTGCGCAGACGCGGCTCGCCAAGCAGGACGCCGCGCCGGACAAGCCCTTCGCCGAGCATTTCATCGCCTTGCAGCTGTCCGATTCCGATCCGAAGAAAGGACGCCTCGTTCTCAGCGTCGCCAGCAACCTGCTGAAGGCCTATGGGCCGGACAAGGTGGCGGTCGAAGTGGTCACCTTCGGCCCCGGCATCGATCTGTTGCGCGACACCAACGAACACCGCGCACTGGTCGATAGTCTGGTGATCCAGGGCGTGCGCTTCAGCGTCTGCGGCAATACGCTGGATACTGTCGAGCGAGAGACTGGCAAGCGACCGGCGCTCAATCCACATGCGATTGAAGTGCAGGTCGGCGTCGGCCATCTGCTGGATTTGACCGAGCGCGGCTTTACAATCGTACGTCCTTGAAAGGGAGTTTTGAGATGCGGTCATTGCTGGGATCTGTTGCCGGAGCCATTCTCTTTGCTCTGATCTCGTCGTCCGGTCATGCCGCGGACGCGAAGGAGCATCGCGTCGCCATTCAGGTCGATCAGAACGACCCCGCAGTCATGAATCTTGCGCTCAACAACGCGACCAATGTCATGGAATTCTACAAGGCGAAGGGCGAGGACGTTCAGGTCGAGATCGTCACCTACGGTCCGGGCCTGCATATGTTGCGCGACGACACCTCGCCTGTGAAGGATCGCATCAAGCAGATCGTCGATGCGAGCTTCCCGTCCAACATCAAGTTCTCCGCCTGCGGAAATACCAAAGAGGGCATGGAGAAGCGTGAGGGCAAGGCAATCAGTGTTGTATCGGAGGCCTCGGTCGTGCCGTCGGGGGCCGTCCGGCTGATCGAATTGCAGGAAGCCGGCTGGAGTTATCTCAAGCCCTGACGCCGGCGGTTATTTCGACGGCGGCGCTTTCCGCGCCAGCAGCATCCAGTTGCGCTGGATGATGTCGCGCGGGGAGCCGTCGACCAGGATTGCGATGCCAATGCGCGCGCCAAGCACCATGCCGCCGACAGCAATCGGCCAGGACAGCGCCAGCATCGATCCCGCGGTGATGCCCTGACCGATGGTGCAACCGCCGGCGAGAATGCCGCCGACACCCATCAGGCAGGCGCCGAGTAAATGGCGGCGCATCTCGTGATCGTCGTCGAAGGCTTCCCATCGCAACTCGGCTGCGAACCAGGCGGCAGCCCATGCGCCTGCAAGGACGCCGAACACGCTGCCGACGCCAAAGTCGGCCAAGTTTGCGACATTCAGCAAGCCGGCATAAAGCGCCTTGCCCACGGTCGACACGAAAGTCAGGCTCTGCGGGCGGGGCGGGCCGGCGAAGTCGTCGGTCAGTCCCACGGTCACGACCCAGCCGGCAATGGCAAGTAACCCCAGCACAAAGCCGGCGGTGAGCAGGCGCGGTGCGCGGCGCAAGCGCCGGTCGCTCAGCGCCAGCCAGCACAAGCCAGTGCCGACGATCACCGTGAGCGGCAAGCGCAGATCGTGGCCGGTGGCTTGCGCCAACAGTGAAGCGAAATCGGAGCGGATGCCGTTCGGCATCTCGATCGACAGTCGTTCAAGTACGCCAATGCGGAGATCGGCGAACAGGCCGCGCAAGGTCGCATAGGCCGTTGCGCCCAGAACGAGGATCACGATCAGGCTCCTCAGATCGCCCGTGCCGAGCCGCACCAGCGATCCGAATCCGCAGGTGCCGACCATCGCCATGCCCGTGCCGAACATCAGGCTGCCGATCACGATGGCGACGAAGGGCAAAGCTGTTGGAACGTAAGTGGTGTTTTCAGGAGCAAGAAAGCCGGAGAGCACCAGGGCCTGGGTACCGAGCACGGCGACACCCAGCGCCAGCCCAAAGATCTTCAGGCGGCGATTGTCACGGCCCATCAACGCATCTTCGATCGCGCCAAATGTGCAAAGGCGCGCGCGTCGCACGGCAAATCCCGCGGCGGCGCCGATGGCAAGACCAGCCAGCGCCGATAACCAGGCAGACATGTTCTGCATGGGTTTCCTCCTGATGTGAGGCGCGCTGGCCTTACGGGCCGCGCGCCTCCGCCTGCCAGATCGGCGGCGTTATTTTTTCTTGGTCGGCGCCGGTGAGGCGCAGAAAATATCGTAGATGACCGAGATGACGCTTCGCACGTCGTCATTAGCCAGGCTGTAATAGATCGTCTTGCCGTCGCGGCGCGTCTCCACCATGCCGTCGTAGCGCAGCCGCGCGAGTTGCTGCGATACGGCCGACTGCCGCAGCGACAGGATGTTCTCCAGCTCCGATACCGATCGTTCGCGCTCGGCCAGCAGGCACAGCAAAAGCAGACGATTTTCGTGCGAGATCGCTTTGAGGAAATTGCTGGCCTTGCGGGCCTTGCGCATCAACTGATCGAGTTCGGGGGAATACTCTGCGCCGTCGCGCAGTTCGTCTTCGAGTTCGGATGGAATGATGGAGGCCATGGCAGCGCGCGAGTCCCGCGAATGTTTGAAGAGGGTCAGGAACGATTGGCGTTGGGCTGTGAGTTTGTCAGTCTGGCAGCATACTTGCCAAGCAAGCCCCAGAAGGATTCGTCGTTCATATAGCCGGTGATGCGGCCAATCTCGCGGCCGTTGTCGACGATCAGAAAGGTCGGCGTGAACCGGACCGGCGACGCCAGCACGACGCCCGGCGATTTGTCGCGATCCATATCGATGCGGCGCAGCGGAAGAAGCCTGGCTTCGTCGGTCTTGTCATAGACCGGCGCGATCTCGCGATTCCAGCGCGCGCACCAGACGCAACCGTCGCGCTCGAACATCAGGAGTTCGGACGCCTCGGCCATGCGCGGCGGCAGCGCAGCGGCCATCACCAACAAAATGACACTCAACGAGGTTTTCAGAGGCAATTTCCACGTCATATGTTACACATACACGAATTCGAATATTTATGCCAGAACCGGATCCGCCGTGCTGTCCTCAATCTCGTTCCTAGGTGCGCTGGGCGCAGGGCTGTTGTCGTTCCTGTCGCCCTGCGTTCTGCCGCTGGTGCCGCCCTATCTGTGCTTTCTGGCGGGTGTCAGCCTGGACGAGCTCGATGACCACGATGGTCAGGCCGGCTGGCGGCCAAATGGACGCGTGGTCGCGCTGTCCTTTGCGTTCGTGCTGGGGTTTGCGACGGTCTTCGTCGCCTTGGGCGCATCGGCATCGCTCATCGGCAAGGCGATCACGGCCTATTTCGATACGCTTGCTGTCATCGCCGGCGCGCTGATCGTCATTCTCGGGCTGCACTTTCTCGGCGTTTTCAGGATCGGGCTGCTGTTTCGCGAAGCGCGCTTTCAGGCGGTCCGCAAGCCCGCGGGTTTTCTCGGCGCCTATCTGGTCGGCCTCGCATTCGCCTTTGGCTGGACGCCGTGCGTCGGTCCGGTGCTGGCCGCCATTCTGATGGTCGCAGGTGCTGAGGGTGCGCCGGCGCAGGGCGCGCTTCTGCTTGCGGCCTATGCGCTTGGTATCGGCATTCCCTTCATGCTGGCCTCGCTGTTTTCGGGACCGTTCATGCGCCTGATGGCGCGGCTGCGTCGGCACATGCTGGCTGTCGAGAAGGTGATCGGCGCCGGCCTTGTCCTGACCGGGGTTCTGTTTTTGACTGGCGCAATGCCACGCATTTCAGGCTGGATGCTGGAGACCTTTCCAGCCTTTGGCACCATCGGATGATGCGGCTCGGGAGGATCGAATGTCCAAAACAACTGGCGTGATCACCAGACGGCATGCGCTGGCCGCGATCGGTCTCGGCGTGGCCGGACTCCGCACCGCACCGGCATCAGCAAAAGCAACGCTCGGTGATGACGGCCTCTATCAGATGGACTGGTATCTGGAGAGCTTCCTCGATCTCTCCGAGGAGCTGACGGGCGCAACCGCCAAGGGCAAGCGCTTCGCCATCATGTGGGGCCTCAAGGGCTGTCCGGCCTGCAAGCGCATGCATGAGAGCTACATGACCGATCCGAAGATAGAGAGCTATATCCGCGACAATTTCGAGATCCTGCATCTCAATCACATCGGCGCGCGCGAAGTGACCGATTTCGACGGCCGCAAGCGCGGCGAGAAGGCCTTTGGCGAAGCCTACGGCATCCGCTTCACGCCGACGATCCAGTTCTTTCCGGAGACGACATCGGGACTGGCCGCAAAGAGCGGGCAGGCGCGGGAAGTCGCGCGTATGCCCGGGCTGCTGGAGCCGGCCGAATTTCTCGCGATGTTCCGCTATGTGCGCCAGAAGGGCTATGAGACGGCGACGTTTCCGGAGTGGCTGAAGAAGCAGGCTTAGCCATCAGCCCGAACTAGAAATCCAGCTTGTCCTGGATCGCTGCAATGCCGGCCTTGGCACAGAGTTCGTCCGCATCGCCGCCCGGTGCGCCGGAGACGCCGATGGCGCCCAGCATCGCGCCGCCGCCTTCAATCATGACCCCGCCACCGATGATCACCACATTCGGCAGGTTGCGCAGCCCGGCCTGCATCATGCCGGGCTGGCTGATCGCATTGAGTTCGGTGGTGCTGTTGCGGAACGTCGCGGAGGTCCACGCCTTGCCGGTGGCCGTCGGCGGCGTGTGCGGTCCGGCAAAGCGATCGCGCAGCAGCACCTGCGGCGTGCCGAAGCGATCGACCACGGCAACTGCCACCTGATAGCCGCGCTTCTGGCAGTCCTTCAGCGCCGCACGCGCGGCGTCGAGCGCCAGCTCAAGCCCGATGGACTTGTAGCTGACGACGGCTTCCTCCGCCCTTGCTGCAGATGACGCGAGCATCGACAGGACGATGGCAATCGATGCGTTTCTTATCGTCATGTCGATCCACTCTCAGTTCGGTTACTTGTTGATCGGCGATTCCGGATCGAACAGGAAGGCGACGATATCCTTGATTTGCTGCTCGCTCAGCACTTTGTTGACGCCGAAGCGCGGCATGTTCGAACAGGCGAACACAGCCTGGGAATCATAGACCTTGGTGAAGGCGTTCTTGATTTCCTGCGGATCGTATTTGCGATCCTTGCCGTAATTGGTCAGGCTCGGTCCGAGCGTGCCATAGCTGACTTCCTTCTGCTCCATCTGATGACAGGCGTAGCAGTTGCCGCCGGCAACGGTGTCAGGTGGATCCGAGAACTGGCCGCCGCGGCCGTTATTGGCAATCTTCGCGCCTTCCTTCCAGTTGCCGAGGAATTTGCCGTCGGCGGGATAGACCACGCGCGCCAGTTCGCGCGCAGTGATCTTTTCGGCTTCGGCGCTCGGCACCTCGTTGCGAAAGGCGTTGCAGGTCTTCAGCGTTTCATCCGGTTCGATCCGCGCCTGCCATTCCGGCGGCGCCTTGCCGAAGGTCGATTTAATATAGGCGTCGACCAGCGCCGGATCCGGTGCCTTGGCAGCGGTCTGCGCCGATGCGGCTGTGGTGAAGGAGCCTGCGATAATAAGCGCGGCGAGTGTCAAAGCGCGTTTCATCTCAGGTCTCCCTTATCGCTTGATCGACGGGACGTTGATCTCGCCGTCCGCCGCTTGTTTCTGCAGGAAAGAGGTGAGGGCCGTCAGTGCATCCGAACCGTATTCCGGCACGGGCCAGCGTTGCTGACGGAAGCAATCCCACAACCGATGCTGCATGGTGCGCAACGCGCCCTGCGAGACGCGATAGGTCGGCCAGCCACCCATGGTTTCCTGCGCCGGCTTGCCGGGCTTGGAAAAGTTCGGCAGTCCCTGAAGCCGGATGCGCTTGCCTTCATCGGCGTGACAGGTGGCGCAGGAGAAATCATTGACGCCGCCGCGACGATAGAACAGCGCTTCGCCGACCGCAGCCATCTCCTGCTCCTTGGGATGGCTCAGCGGAATATTGATCTTCATGCCGTTCGATTTGTTGGCGATGTAGGCGACGAGATCTTCCATGTCGGACGCACGGCCCGGGCCCGAGAAGCGGCGCGCGACGACATCCTTGGTGTCGAGACCCTGAATGTTCTGCATGCACCACAACAGGCGCTGCTCAAGGTCCATGACCTTGTCGGCATCTGCGAAGTAGCGTGGCAGTTGCGCGAAGGCGCCTTCGAGCTTGCCGGCGCCAAGACCGAGATTGCATGTTTCGAGCGAGACGTTCTTGGTGCCGCGGGCCTCGCTCCACAGCGCTTCGCCGCGGTCGACGGCGAGATAGCCGGGATTGGACATCGGGTCCGAGATCATCTCGCGATAGCGTTCGATCTCTTTCTCGCTGGCGTCCTGCGCGTAAGCGCCGAAGCTGCCCGCGCAGAGTACCAGAATGGCCGCGGCCACTGAGCGGATGGCGGTCTTCCTCATCTGTCCCCTCCCACATCGCCGTCTCTGCGGCACTTGTGCATTTCAGATCTTTACATTCAAGAAAAAGAATATAATGATATGTCCCAGATAAGATAGATCAGACTTGGAATCGTCAAGCGATACTATTGTAAAGGGATTGCTCAAATCCCGCAGGAGGAAGCACTCATGATTTTGAAGTCGGTCGAGAAGACCCGTCGCGAAACGCTGGCCATGGCCGCGATCGCCGGTCTCGCAGCAATCCTTGCGCCCAGACTGTCGTTGGCCGACGAACAGGCCGTCGCCGCCGAAATCAAGAAGCTGTATGGCGACAAGAAATTTGAAAGCGGCAAGATCAAGCTCGACGTGCCCGAGATTGCCGAGAACGGCCTCGTCGTCCCGGTCAATGTCGATGTTGAAAGCCCGATGACCGATGCCGACTACGTCAAGTCGGTGCATGTGTTCGCCGAAGGCAATCCGCTGCCGGCCGTCGTCAGCTACCGCTTCACGCCGGCTTGCGGCAAGGCCTCGGCGTCGACGCGCATGCGCCTTGCGGAAACCCAGAACATCGTCTGCATCGCCGAAATGTCCAACGGCAAGCTGCACATGGCCAAGGCCAATGTGAAAGTCACGATCGGCGGCTGCGGCGGCTAGTCGCGCGGCTTCGTTCACAGAACAGATTTATCAGGCGAGGACTTTCCCATGGCAACCAAACCGACCCCGCGCGTTCGCGTTCCGACCCAGGCCAAGCCGGGTGAGCTGATCGAGATCAAGACGCTGATCTCTCACGAAATGGAATCCGGCCAGCGCAAGGATGCGGCCGGCAAGGTCGTGCCGCGCAAGATCATCAACAAGTTCACCGCAGCCTTCAACGGCAAGACTGTGTTCGAGGCCGACTGGAATCCCGCCATCTCGGCCAATCCCTATCAGTCGTTTTTCTACAAGGCGGCCGAGTCCGGCGAATTCACCTTCACCTGGAAGGATGATGACGGCTCCGATTATGTCGCGACCAACAAGCTGACCGTGGCCTGACGGATTGCAGACTTTGAATCGCAGATCCTGGAATTGCAGACCCTGGATCTGACGTTCTTCTGAACATTCACCCTTCCATACCGGAAGGGATCATAGGTGGATCATGATATCGAGGCGGGATTTCCTGCAAGCGACGGCGGCTGCGTCTGCGCTGACGATCGGAAGCGGCCTTGGGTCGCTCGGCCGCGCGGCGGCGCAGCAGCGCCTGACACAGGCCGACATCCTGCGGTTCGATCCGCTGGGCACGGTGACAATTCTCTATGTTGCCGATACCCACGCGCAACTGATGCCGCTGCATTTCCGCGAGCCGTCGGTCAATCTCGGCGTCGGGGAAGTGAAAGGCGTGCCGCCGCATCTCACGGATGCCGAGTTTCGCAACTACTTCAAGATCGCGGCCGGCTCGGCCGATGCCTTCGCACTCACAGCAGATGATTTCGTATCGCTCGCAAAGAATTACGGCCGCATGGGCGGCATGGACCGTATCGCCACATTGATCGGCGCCGTGCGTGCCGAGCGCGGCGACGACAAGGTGCTGCTGCTCGATGGCGGCGACAGCTGGCAGGGCAGCTGGACGTCACTACAGACCAAGGCGCAGGACATGGTCGATGTGATGTCGGCGCTGAAGCTGGACGCCATGGTCGGGCACTGGGAGTTCACTTACGGCGCCGAGCGCGTCAAGCAGATCGCCGATAGCGCGCCTTTCGCTTTCCTCGCCCAGAACATTCGCGACAACGAGTGGCAGGAGCCGGTATTCGAGGCGCGCAAGATGTTCGAGCGCGGCGGCGCCACCATCGCCGTCATCGGCCAGGCATTGCCGCGCACGGCCGTCGCCAATCCGCGCTGGATGTTCCCCAACTGGGAATTCGGTATTCGCGAAGAGGACATCCAGAAGCAGGTCGATGAAGCCCGCGCTGCCGGCGCGTCCATCGTGGTGCTGCTGTCGCATAACGGCTTCGATGTCGACCGCAAGCTCGCCGGCCGCGTGAAGGGTCTCGACGTTATCCTCACGGCCCATACCCATGACGCCATGCCGGGCCTGATCAAGGTCGGCAATACGGTGCTCGTCGCCACCGGCTCGCACGGCAAGTTCGTTTCGCGCCTCGATATCGAGGTGAAGGACAAGAAGGTCTCGGATGTCCGCTTCAAGC
>NZ_JBGMOE010000072.1:0-1748 GCF_041424195.1 Tardiphaga sp.
CGTTCGACATGAAGAAGGGCCAGATTCTGGGCCTGATCGGTCCGAACGGCGCCGGCAAGACGACGCTCTTCAACTGTCTCAGCCGGCTGTATCAGCCGAGCAAGGGCGAGATCCTGATGGAGGGCGAGAGCATTCTCACGCGCCAGCCGCAGAAGATCGCCGAGATCGGCATCGGCCGCACGTTCCAGAACGTTGCGCTGTTTCCCCGTCTCACCGTGCGCGACAACATCCGCATCGGCGGCCACTGCCGCACCAAAAGCGACGTGGTCAGCGATGCGCTGAAACTGCCATGGGTGCGCACCGAAGAGCGCCGGCTCAACGAGAAGGTGGATGAGATCCTCAGCTACCTCGAGCTGCACGACGTCGCGGACCGCGAAGTCGCGGGCCTGCCGTTCGGCACCCAGAAGCGCGTCGAACTCGGCCGGGCGCTTGCCGCCGAGCCGAAGATCCTGTTGCTCGACGAGCCCGCCGGCGGCCTCAATCACGAGGAAGTCTATGTGCTGGGCGATCTGATCTGCCGCATCCGCGATCAGCGTCACATCACGGTTCTTCTCGTCGAACATCACATGGGACTGGTGATGAAAATCGCCGATCACGTGGTCGCGCTGAATTTCGGCAAGAAACTCGCAGAAGGCACCCCGTCTCAGGTGCAGTCCGACCCCGATGTCATCAAGGCCTATCTGGGGAGCAAGGACCAATGAGTACGATGCTGACCATCAAGGACTTGCGCGCCTATTACGGCCAGGTGCAGGCGCTGCACGGGCTCGAGTTCTCGCTCAACGAAGGCAGCGTAACCACGCTTCTCGGTGCCAACGGCGCCGGCAAGACCACGACGTTGCGCGCGATCTGCAACATGATCCGCTCCACGGGCAATATCGAATTCGAGGGCAAGCCGCTCACCGGCATGTCGACCGAAAACGTCGTCCGTCTCGGCATCGCCCACGTTCCTCAGGGCCGCGGCACCTTCACCAACATGACGGTGGAGGAAAACCTGCAGCTCGGCGCGATCTCGCGCAAGGACGTCAAGAACATCCCGGACGACATCGAGCGCATGTACGCGCACTTCCCGGTGCTCAAGCAGCGCCACACCCAGCAGGCCGGAACGCTGTCCGGCGGCGAACAGCAGATGCTCGCGGTCGCCCGCGCGCTGATGCTGCGTCCGCGGCTGATGCTGCTGGACGAGCCGTCGTTCGGCCTCGCGCCGCTGATCGTGCGCGACCTGTTCGGAATTCTCGCCAAGATCAACCGCGAGGACAGGGTGACGATCCTGGTGGTCGAGCAGAACGCACAGCTTGCGCTCGAACTCGCCGAAACGGCCTACGTGATCGAAACCGGCCGCATCGTGATGTCGGGGACCGCGAAGGAAATCGCGGACAACGAAGACATTCGCAAATCCTATTTGGGTTATTGAGAGGCAGCCATGGAACTCTTTACCAACCAAGTCCTGGCTGGCATTGCCACAGGCGCGATCTATGCCTGCATGGCGCTGGCCGTGGTCATGATCTATCAGGCCATCGACCACCTGAACTTCGCCCAGGGCGAAATGGCGATGTTCTCGACCTTCATCGCCTGGCAATTGATGCAGTGGGGCCTCGGCTTCTGGCCCGCCTTCCTGCTGACGCTGGCCATTTCGTTCGCCGGCGGCATCATCATCGAACGTGCGCTGTTCAAGCCGCTCACCAACGCGCCGGTGCTGGTGCATGTGGCCGGCTTCATCGCGCTGTTCGCCATCCTCAACAGCGTCGCGG
>NZ_JBGMOE010000073.1:0-93794 GCF_041424195.1 Tardiphaga sp.
CGGATTCGTTCACCCACGGCTCGGCCGAACAGCGCAAGCGCTGGTTCATGACCGGCTATCAGCAGGGCACCGTGCAGGCCTGCAATACATTTGCAACAGATCGGCTGTAGCGACGATGGAGCCGGATACGACCAAGGCCTTTGTGCCGCTCAACATTGCGGTACTGACCATCTCCGATACGCGCTCGCTCGAGGACGACAAGTCCGGCGCGACGTTGGCCGATCGGCTGACATCGGCCGGTCACACGCTGGCGAAGCGTGAGATCGTCACGGACGATGTCGAGGCGATCCGGACGATCGTGCGCGCATGGATTGCCGATCCCGGCGTGGACGCCATCATCACGACCGGCGGCACGGGATTCACCGGCCGCGACGTCACGCCGGAAGCCATCGAGCCTCTGTTCGAGAAGCGCATGGATGGCTTCTCGATTGCATTTCACATGCTGAGCCACGCCAAGATCGGCACCTCGACGATCCAGAGCCGGGCTACGGCAGGCACGGCAGGTGCGACGTTCATCTTCTGCCTGCCGGGCTCGCCCGGCGCCTGCCGCGACGGCTGGGACGGCATTCTCGCGGCGCAACTGGATTACCGCACGCGGCCGTGCAATTTCGTCGAGATCATGCCGCGGCTGGACGAGCATCTGCGACGCCCGAAAGCGAAGGGTGCGTCGGCCTGATGTGTAGGATGGGTAGAGCGTCTTCGCGAAACCCATCGCCTGCGGCACTTGATTGATGGGTTTCGCTTCGGCGCGCTGCGCTCTACCCATCCTGCAAGTCGAGGTCCCAGGTCTCGCCGATCAGATCCTGCCCGAAACTGCGATGCGGCTCGGTGGCGACCAACGCGAAGCCGGCATCCTGATAGATTTTTCGCGCGGCGCCGAGATTGCTCTGGGTCCACAGGGTGATCCTGCGATAACCGCATTGCCGCGCAAAGGCGATGGCTTCCGTCACCATGCGCAGGCCGAGCTTTTGTCCGCGCGCCTTGGGATCGATCAGCAAGAGCCGAAACTTGGCGACGTCGTCGGATGCCTTCACGAGAAACAGCGAGCCGACGGGCGCGCCATCCTTCTCGGCGATCCAGCATCGCTCCCACGCAGGATCGCATGATGCGACGAATTCTGCGGCGATGTCAGCCACCAGCGCTTTGAAGGACGCGTCGAATCCGTATTCACTCGCATAGAGTTCGCCGTGGCTGCGGATGACCCAGTCGATATCGCCGGGCTGGAGATCGCGTAACACCGCTGCCATGGTCAGGCGACGATGATCCGACTGCGCAGCAGGGTGCGTGACGACCGCCCGAGTTGACGCAGCAGCCGGGCCTCGGAGCGCCGGGCATCGGGGGCGTAGCCGCCAAGCCGGTCGTAATGGTCGCGTGCGATCAAGAGTCCCTGATCGGCCTTGGGGCCAGTGATCACGCGGATCATGTGTTTCAGGCCATCGCCAAATCCGGGCTCATCATAGGGTGAGCGCGCATAGCGGAAAATGCCCGCGCGGGGGCGATTGCTGGTCGAGACGCGCTGGATGAATTGCTGGGTCTCCTCGATCCAGCCGGCATCGAGCACGGCACCCGCATGCAGGAACATCAGCCACGGCGAACGCGCCTGCTTGGCGCCGGCGGCCATTGCCGCAGCGCGCGAGCCCTGCGAGGTCAGGAAGCCGCAGCCAGCGACATCGGCGACGCGTTCGATGACATCGGTGCCGGCACGATCGACCAGCAGCACTTCGCGGATCACACCGGCAGCCGCGCCCGGCACCAGCGCTGCCAGTGTCGCAACAGCGGGCTGTTCGATGCCTTCGGTGGGGATAATCACGCTCAGCATGGATTTCGGGTTGATACCTCTAACAAGCACCCAACTGCGTTATCATTTCGTCATACTCTACGCAGCACTGTCAGCCGCGGCAATTTGGGGCAAGCCTAAGCGGTAGTCCAAAGGGCGGTCGGAGAATGCACAGTGCCTGCCCTGTGCGCCATCCCCATTTATGTTCTTGATTTGTTCCTTATCTGCGCTATCGTGGCTTCATGAGTCGCCAGATCGCTGCCCTCAAGCACCCGCCGGTCCCGGCGCCCTCCGATAAACCGGCGGGTGCGCTTTCCCCTTTTCCGGAGATCGCGGTGGCGATCGACAAGCAGCGGCGACGGGGTCGCGGCGCCCAGTCCAACGACAGCGGGCGTTACGAGGCCGAGGCCCGGGTCGCCTTCGACGATGGCTGGCAGAGCCTAGACGAGCTTCCGCCATTCAAGACCGTGGTTGCCACTGACACGGCGCGCAAGGTCATCACACGTAACGAGTCGCCGGATATCGGCTTCGACCGTTCGATCAATCCCTATCGCGGCTGCGAGCATGGTTGCGTCTATTGTTTCGCCCGGCCGACCCACGCCTATCTCGGCCTCTCGCCGGGGCTGGATTTCGAGTCGAAGCTGTTCGTGAAGCCCGATGCGCCGGCGCTGCTCGAGAAGGAGCTGGCGGCCGCCGAATACGAGCCGAAGATGATTGCGATCGGCACCAATACCGATCCGTATCAGCCGATCGAGCGCGAGCGTCAGGTGATGCGCGGCATTCTCGAAGTGCTGGAGAAGGCCGGTCATCCCGTCGGCATCGTCACCAAGTCGGCTTTGGTGACCCGCGATATCGATATTCTGGCGCGGATGGCGAAGCGCAATCTGGTCAAGGTGGCGCTGTCGGTGACGTCGCTCGATGCGAAACTCGCGCGCACCATGGAGCCACGCGCGTCGACGCCGTCGAAGCGGCTGGAAGCTTTGCGGCAGCTATCCGAGGCTGGCATTCCGACCACGGTGATGGTGGCGCCGGTGATCCCCGCACTGAATGACAGCGAGATCGAGCGCATTCTCGATGCCGCCGCTCATGCCGGCGTCAAGGAAGCCAGCTACGTGTTGCTGCGGCTGCCGATGGAAGTGCGCGACCTGTTTCGCGAGTGGCTGATCGCGAATTATCCGGACCGCTATCGGCATGTTTTCACGCTGATCCGCGAAATGCGCGGTGGCCGCGATTACGACTCGCAATGGGGCACCCGCATGAAGGGCACCGGACCGATGGCCTGGATGATTGGCCGCCGCTTCGAGATAGCCTGCACGAAGCTTGGTCTCAACAAGCGTCGTTCGAAATTGACCCTCGATCATTTCGAGAAGCCGGCCGGTGCCGGGAAGCAATTGAATCTGTTCTAACTCCGCAGGTCTCGCAGCATACGGAGTGGTGGAGAGGGGACGTTGGCAGGAAACCAGAGCCTGCCAGCGTCCCTCTTTTCGATCTATAGAGTGAGTCTAGGAGTGACGCGCATGACAACGAAGAAACCACCCGCGCCGATCGCGCGCATGACGGTGATCACGCTGGGCGTCGCGGATATGCGCAGGAGCATTGCCTTCTACGAAGCGCTGGGCTTTACGCGAAAGGCCCGTGCCTCTGGCGACGCCATCGCCTTTTTCGACACCGGCGCCAGCGTTCTCGCGTTGTTTCCGTGGGAGCAACTGGCGCAGGATGCGACATTGCCTGACCATCCCAGGCCGCAGGCGTTTCGCGGCAGTACGCTGGCGTGGAATTGTCGCTCGGAAGACGAGGTCGATGCGGTCCTCGCTTTCGCCGTCGATTGTGGCGGATCGCTGCTGAAGCCGGCGCGCAAGACCGACTACGGCGGCTATTCAGGCTACTTTGCCGATCCGGACGGACACGCCTGGGATGTAGTTGTGGCCCCAGGTATCGAGGTCGGCGACGACCGGCGGGTGCATCTGGACGATTGAAGGCCCGACCTGAATAGCGGGCATGATCCTGAGTTCCCGGTTGCACCCCGAGAGCTGCTTCAGCACGATCCCCCGATGATTCGGGATGAGAAGAAAGCGCCGGCCAAGCCGCGCAAGATAGCAGTAGCGCCGAGCTTCACGCGCGAGCGCGCGTTGCTCAAGAAAGGCATCTGGCCGGTGGCGGGCTGCGATGAGGCCGGCCGTGGTCCGCTGGCCGGCCCGGTGGTGGCGGCGGCGGTCATCCTCGACCCGAACAACATCCCCAGGGGACTCGATGATTCCAAGAAGCTGACAGAGAGCAAGCGCGAGGCGCTGTTCGAGGAAATCTGCGCCACCTCGTCATTTGCCGTTGCCTATGCGTCACCCGCCCGGATCGACCGCGACAATATCCTGCGGGCCTCGCTATGGGCGCTGGCCCGCGCAGTCGCGTCGCTGCCGGATGCGCCGAAGCATGTGTTCGTCGATGGCCGCGACAGGATCGATACGGTGGCCGATTGCGAGGCCGTCATTGGTGGCGACGCACTGGTCTTGTCCATCGCAGCAGCCTCGATCATCGCAAAAGTCTCGCGCGACCGGCTGATGTGCCGGCTTGCCGAGGATTGCCCGGGCTACGGTTTCGAGGTGCACAAGGGTTATGGCGTGCCGCAGCATATGGCCGCGCTGAATGAACTGGGGCCCAGCATTCATCACCGCAGCCTGTTCGCGCCCGTTGCTGCGGCGCGTGCGCGGCATCAGGCTGGCGCCCGTGCTGCAGGCCTGATCGAGGTCCATACTACCATCGATATCGAGATATCTGCCTGAGCCGACAGGCGGTTGCCTCTCCCGGCTCCGCGCCGTATCACCTGAGCACGCTTCATTCCCTGCTGGCCGGTTCAGACGTTCAATGCGTTTCACCTCCCTGATCGTCGAACTGATCCGCGCCCGGCCGCGGCTGGTGTTCTGGATCGTCGTGCTGTGTCAGGCGGCGATCTGGCTGTTTGTCCCCCTGCTGCTCTATCGCGGTCCGCCCGGCGATCTCGCCACTGTCTTGGCCTATGGCCGGGAATATCAGGTCGGCACCCATCTGGGTCCGCCGCTGGCGTTCTGGCTGGCGGACATCGCGTTCCGGGCCGCCGGCAATCACGTCTTCGGTGTCTATGTGCTGGCGCAAATCTGCGCCGTCCTCACCTTCCGTGCGGTCTATCAGCTGGGCAGGACTATCGTTGGCGGCCCGCAGGCCGTGATCGCCGTGCTGCTGACGATGACTGTTACGGCTTTCAGCACGCCCGGCATCGAGTTCAGCCCGCTGATTCTCGCGCGTCCGCTCTGGGCGATGTTCCTGCTGCATGCGTGGCTGGCGATCGGGCAGGGCCGACGCAATGCCTGGTTCGCGCTGTCCATCGAGGCAGGTCTGCTGTTGCTGACGACGCCCCATGCCATGTGGCTGCTGCCGCTGCCGCTCGTCTTCGGTCTGGCGACATCGCGCGGCCGGCGTAACCTGACGTCGTTCGACCCACTCTATGCGCTGCTGGTTATCGCGGTACTGACATTGCCATGGGCGATGTGGGTTATCCGGGCCGGTGCACCGGTCTTGCCAGCCCTTCCCCAACTGGATGATCTTGCCGGCAAAGCACGGCAGTGGGGCGTGCTGATGGCCTGGCTGCTCGCGTCAACGACCGGCGCAATCGTGCTCACGGCGATGAACTGGGGTCGTATCGTTCCGAAGAGCGAGGAAGCTCCGATCATCTTCCGCCCGCCGGTCGATCCGCTGGCGCGTGGCTATGTGTTTTTCTTTGCGCTCGCGCCGGGCCTGCTCGGCAGCTTGTTTGCGGCCCTCTACGGCCTCGATCGCGTGGTCGGCGGTGCCGGCATCGCTCTGGTCATGTCGGGTCTCGCCATCGTCGTGGCGTCGGGGGACCTGATTGCGTTGCGGCGGCAGCGGATCCTGCGCAAGGTTTGGGCCTTTGCGATTATCGCTCCGGCACTGGCAGCTTTCGCAAGCCTCGTGATTCTGCCTTGGGTCGATGGTCGCGAAGATGTCACAGCGCTTCCCGCACGCGAGATCGGGCGCTTCTTCGGTGAGAGTTTCGAGCGTCGCACCAATCGTCCACTGTCGGCGGTCGCGGGCGATGCGCAACTCGCCGCATTGATCGGCATGAGCGCGTCACGGCCGCATCTGCTGAATGATGCCGTGCCTTCGCGCACGCCATGGATCACGCCAGCGAAGTTCGCCGAGAGCGGCGGTGTCGTCGTGTGGCGCGCGGCGGATACGGTGGGCACACCGCCTGCCGAGATCGCGCAGCGCTTTCCCGATCTCGTGCCCGAAGTGCCGCGCGCCTTCGAGCGTCTGGTGAACGGCCGGCAACCCGTGTTGCGGATCGGCTGGGCGATCGTGCGGCCGAAGACCCTTTAGTCAGGTCCCCATGGTGAGGGGGCGCCTCTTGCGCCGTCTCGAACCATGAGTTGCTTGGCTTATCTCGCCTAAACCCACTGAGGTTTAGGCTGGGATGAGGACTGGGCCTATTTCCCCGACGGTGCTTCCAGCGCCTTGGCGATCGAGCGCAGATCCATCCAGGTCATGCGCTTGTAGGATGGCGAGCGTAGCAGATAAGCGGGGTGGAACGTCGCCAGCGCCTTGATCTTGCGTGTGCCGGTGTCGTAGTCGACCCAGCGTCCCCTGGACTTCATGATACCGTCGCGGGTCTGCAGCAGTGTCTGTGTCGACGGATTGCCGAGCGTGACGAGGATGTCCGGATTCACCAGTTCGATCTGGCGCCGGATGAACGGCAGGCAGATCTGCGTTTCCTGCGGCGTCGGTGTGCGGTTGCCCGGAGGCCGCCACGGAATGACATTGGCAATATAGACGTCGGTGCGCTTCAGCCCGATCGCCCCCATCATCAGATCGAGCAATTTGCCGGAGCGGCCGACGAAGGGCCGGCCTTCGATGTCCTCGTCGCGGCCCGGCGCCTCGCCGACAAACATGATCCGTGCCTGTGGATTACCGTCGGCAAACACCAGTTGGGTCGCGGTCGATTTCAGCGCGCAGCCGTCGAATGTCTCCAGCATGCCACGCAGTACCTCGAGCGAGGGTGCGGTGCGGGCGGCATCGCGGGCGGCAGCAATCGCCACGTCGGGGGCGACCTCGACGCGGGCAGGTGGGCGCGGCGGCGGAGGGGGCATGCCGGTCAGCGGCGGCCGCTTCGGCCCGGCATCGGACAGCTCCCGGGCAGGCACCGGCAGGTCGTCGGACAGCCGGTTCACCGGCTCGTCCATCAATGCGCAATCGACCCCGGCCTCCAGATAGAAGGCGAGCAGTTGCGCAACACGGGGCTGGGGCTCAGGCGTCATGGCCGGGGATCACAGGCATGCCACCAATCTAGGCCGGATCGCCGCCCAGCGAAACGGCCCCTGTGCATTTCGGTGGTTGTTCTTACCTCAAAAATGGGAAACAACACCCTTAGAAGCGTTCTGATCGGGTTGGAAACGGGTCTGAGATCAATATCATGAGCACTGAAGAACTACCGCCGCGTGAGTCCATGGAATTTGACGTCGTGATCGTCGGCGCGGGGCCATCGGGCCTGTCGGCTGCGATCCGGCTGAAACAGCTCAATGCGGACCTGTCCGTCGTGGTGGTCGAAAAGGGTTCCGAAGTCGGTGCGCATATCCTGTCCGGCGCGGTGATCGATCCCGTCAATCTCGACAAGCTGATCCCGGATTGGCGCGAGGATGCGGACTGCCCGCTGAAAACCCAGGTCAAGGATGACCAGTTCTATTTCATGACCAAGACCGGTGGCTTCAAGCTGCCGAACTTCCTGATGCCGCCGCTGATGAACAATCATCATTGCTACATCACCTCGCTCGGCATGGTCTGCCGCTGGCTCGGCGCCAAGGCTGAAGCGCTGGGCGTCGAAATCTATCCGGGCTTTGCGGCTGCCGAGACACTGTACGACGAGAACGGCGCGGTGCGTGGCATCGCCACCGGCGACATGGGCATCGGCCGCGACGGCAAGCCGAAGGATTCATTCACCCGCGGCATGGAACTCCTGGGCAAGTACACCCTGTTTGCCGAAGGCGCGCGTGGCTCGCTGACCAAGCAGATTATCGCCAAGTTCGCCCTCGACAAGGATTGCGAGCCCGGCAAGTTCGGCATCGGTATCAAGGAAGTCTGGCAGATCGATCCGGCCAAGCACCGGAAGGGCACGGTGAAGCACTCGTTCGGCTGGCCGCTCGATAATGACGTCGGCGGCGGCACGTTCCTGTATCACTATGACGATAACCTCGTCGCGGTCGGCTTCGTGCTGCATCTGAACTACGAAAATCCGTATCTTTATCCGTTCGAGGAATTCCAGCGCTTCAAGACCCATCCGCTGATCCGCGACACCTTCGAGGGTGGCAAGCGCCTGGCCTATGGTTCGCGTGCGATCACCGAGGGTGGTTACCAGTCGGTGCCGAAGCTGGTCTTCCCGGGCGGCGCGCTGATCGGCTGCGCCGCGGGTTTCGTCAACGTGCCGCGCATCAAGGGCGTGCATAACGCCATGGCCAGCGGCATGCAGGCCGCCGAACACGTCTCCGCCGCGCTGGCCGCAGGCCGCGCCAATGACGAGTTGATGGAATACGAGACCGGCTGGCGCTCGTCCTCGATCGGCAAGGATCTTTATCCGGTTCGCAACGCCAAGCCGCTGTGGTCCAAATTCGGGACCCTTCTGGGCAATGCGCTTGGTGGTTTCGACATGTGGTGCAACACGTTCGGCTTCTCGCTGTTCGGCACCCAGAAGCATGAGAAGCCGGACCGCAAGACGCTCAAGCCCGCCAAGCAGTATCAGCCGATCGTCTATCCGAAGCCGGACGGCAAGATCACCTTCGATCGCCTGTCCTCGGTGTTCCTGTCGAACACCAACCACGAGGAAGACCAGCCGATCCATCTCAAGGTTGCCGACATGGCGCTGCAGAAGTCGTCGGAGCATGACGTCTTCGCAGGGCCGTCGAATCGCTATTGCCCGGCAGGCGTCTATGAGTGGGTGGAAGAGGCGAGCGGCGTTCGATTCCAGATCAATGCGCAGAATTGCGTCCACTGCAAAACCTGCGACGTGAAGGATCCCAACGGCAACATCACCTGGGTTCCGCCGGAAGGTGGCGGCGGCCCGAACTACGAGGCGATGTAACTGGCGGTGTGCTGACTACGGCTGATTACGATTGTGTGAGCGGCCACGCCTGTCGGCGGGCCGCCACACCGGCCTGAGGTCACGATAACGCCACAGTGCGAGCGTTTTCAGGGATAGTGGCGCAATCCGGCGGCCCCAATTGCTGACAGGCTTCAAGGTGCCACTGGTGTGACCGGGCCCCCGATCCTTGCGATTGACCGCCAAACGCGGCATTGTTGGCGTGCGCGCTATTGCCGGGTCGGCTGCGCATCCGAGCCTGTCTCGCAGTCCCGCTCGATATCCTGCCCGTAAATCCTGGAGCTAGGCGAACCCTATGTTGTCCATTCGTTTCAATCGTTTGACGCTCGCTGCCGCCACGGTCGCCGTTCTCGCGATGCCCGGCCAGCTGCTGGCGCAAACCCCGGATCATGCCGGCGACAGCTCCGCTGCCCAGTTCCCCACCTCCCGCGATCTGAAGTCGCTCACCACCGCCGGCAGCTATCTCGCCGCCCGCCATGCCAGCGTCGAGCGCGATGCCACCTCAGCTGCGGCGTTTTACCGCTCCGCTCTGCGCACCGATCCGAAGAACAACGAACTGCTCGATCGCGCTTTCATCTCCTCGCTCGCCGATGGCGATATCGACGAGGCCGTGAAGCTCGCGGATCGCATCCTGACCATCGACAAGTCGAACCGCGTTGCCCGTCTCGTCGTGGGCGTGCGCGATCTCAAGCTGAAGAAATATTCGGCTGCGCAAACCAACATCAACCAGTCGGTGCGCGGCCCGATCACCGACCTCGTGGCGACGCTGCTGTCGGCCTGGGCCGGCTATGGCGCCGGTGACAGCAAGACGGCGATTGCCAATATCGACAAGCTGGCCGGTCCGGAATGGTATCCGATATTCAAGGATCTGCATGCCGGCCTGATCCTCGATCTTGCCAACAAGCAGAAGGACGCGGGCGCCCGGTTCGAGCGCGCCTACAAGCTCGACGATTCCGCGCTGCGCGTAGTCGATGCCTATGGCCGCTGGACATCGCGCAACAAGGACGATGCCGCCGCGCTGAATATCTACGAGACCTTCAACAAGAAGCTCGCCCGTCACCCGCTGGTGCTGGAAGGCATCCGCGAGACCAAGGCCGGCAAGAAGCTGGCGCCACTGGTGGACAGCCCGCAGGCCGGCGCTGCCGAAGCGCTCTATGGCATCGGTGCGTCGCTGACCCGCCGCGGCGGCGAGGATCTCGCGCTGGTCTATCTGCAACTCGCGCTTTTCCTCAAGCCGGATCACTCGCTGGCGCTGCTGTCGCTTGCCGACCTCTACGAGTCGGTGAAGAAGCCGCAGATGGCCATCAAGGTCTATGAGCGCGTGCCTGCCAATTCGGCGCTGAAGCGCAACGCCCAGATCCAGCAGGCCACCGATCTCGATGCGGCGGATCGTAGCGACGAAGGCATCAAGATTCTCAAGGGCGTCGTCGCCGACGATCCGAAGGATCTCGAAGCCATCATGGCGCTCGGCAATATCGAGCGTGGTCGCAAGAAGTTTGCTGACTGTAGCGAGACCTATACCAAGGGCATCGACGTCATCGCTGCGAACCAGGACAAGCCGAACTGGGTGTATTACTACTTCCGGGGAATCTGCCTGGAGCGGTCCAAACAGTGGGCCAAGGCTGAAGTCGATATGCGCAAGGCACTCGAATTGCAGCCCGAGCAGCCACATGTGCTGAACTATCTCGGTTATTCATGGATCGACCAGGGCATCAACCTCGACGACGCCATGAAGATGATCAAGCGTGCCGTCGATCAGCGTCCGGACGATGGCTACATCGTCGACTCCCTCGGCTGGGCCTATTACCGCATCGGCAATTACGACGATGCTGTGAAGCAGCTTGAACGTGCCATCGATCTCAAGCCGGAAGATCCGACCATCAACGACCATCTCGGCGATGCGTATTGGCGCGTCGGCCGCAAACTGGAAGCCAAGTTCCAGTGGCAGCACGCCAAGGATCTGAAGCCGGAAGCCGAAGAGATTCCGAAGATCGAAGCCAAGATGGAAAACGGTCTGTCGGACGAGCCATCGTCGTCGGCTGCGTCAAACGACAAGAAAAAAGAAGACGGCAAGGGCGGCTGATTCAATGGTTGGGGGCAAGTCTGCGAACGAGTCCGGCTCCATGCGCCCGGTTCTCGAAGAGGATGCGCGCGCCAAGGTCAATCTGACCCTGCGCGTCATCGGCCGTAGGGCTGACGGCTATCATGATCTCGAAAGCGTCGTGGCCTTTGCTGATTGTGCTGATCGCCTGACGCTGGATGTCGGCGGCGATCTGTCGCTGACCGCTACCGGTCCGCGCGCGCAGGAATGCGGTGATACTGCCGACAATCTCGTCATCAAGGCCGCTCGGCTGCTCGGCGAGCGTGTCGAGGGTCTCACATTCGGGCGTTTTGCGCTCGATAAGCACTTGCCGGTTGCCGCCGGCATTGGCGGCGGTTCGGCGGATGCTGCCGCAGCGCTCCGCCTCCTGGTCCGCGCCAACAATCTCGAAATGGACGATCCCCGCGTGCTCGAAGTGGCGCGCCTGACCGGCGCCGATGTGCCTGTTTGCGTGCAGTCGCAGGCCTGCGTGATGACGGGCGTAGGCGAAAACCTGCTGCCGCTCAGCCTGCCGCGTCTGCCTTGCGTGATGGTCAATCCGCGCGTGCCGGTGGCGACCAAGGATGTGTTCAAGGAGCTCGACCTGAAGAATGGCGAGCTGCGTGTAGGCGTCAAGGATGTGTTGAAGCGCGCCACCTGGCCGGATCAAGGCGGCTCACTCGATGCATGGATCGATGCGCTCAATGCCGGAACCAATGATCTTGAAGCGCCCGCACTGAAGGTCGAGCCTGTGATCAACACGGTGCTGTCGGCCTTGCGCGCTGCTGAAGGTGTGCGGTTGGCCCGCATGTCGGGTTCGGGCGCGACCTGCTTTGCGCTGTTCGACAACGATACCGACGCGCGGCGTGCGGCCGGCGCCATCCAGCTCGCTTACCCGCTGTGGTGGGTGCATGCCGGCGCGCTGAGCTAGCGCGCTTTTTCCCTCGCCCCGCTTGCGGGGAGAGGGTGGCGCGGACGAAGTCCGCGACGGGTGAGGGGGAGCCAGCCAGCGAGTGAAACACTGGCTGGCTCCCCCTCACCCGGATCACGCGCTGCCGTTCGTGCTCCGACCTCTCCCCGCAAGCGGGGCGAGGTTAAGAAAAGCGACTAGCTGCCCCATCCCGCGCTGTAGCCGCCGTCCACCGTATAGATCACGCCGGTCGTGTAGCCTGCACGATCGGACGCCAGGAATGTCATCAAGTCGGCGATCTCGCGCGGCTTCGCGGCGCGGCCGAGTGGCAGGCCCTGCTGCAATTCCCGGAACCGGTTCTCGTCACCGAACTGTGCCTTGGCGCGGGTCTTCATCAGCGTGATGTGGCGCTCGGTTTCCACGGGGCCCGGGTTGATGCCGACGACGCGGATATTGTCCTTCAGGCTCTTTCCGCCCAGCGCCCGCGTAAACGCCATCAGCGCCGCATTGCCGGCACTGCCGCAGATATAGCTGGCGTCGAACTTCTCGCCGGCCGCGCCGATGTCGTTGACGATCACCCCATGGCCGCGGGCCTTCATGTCGGCATAGACCAGTCGCGTGAGATTGATGAAGCCGAACACCTTGAGATCCCAGGCATGACGCCAGGTCGGCTCGTCGATCCTGTCGAGCGATCCGCCGGGAATATCACCGGCATTGTTCACGAGAATGTCGATATCGCTGGCGGCAGCCGCCAGTGCGGCGAGGTCGTCGGGCTTGCGGAGATCGACGCCATGCACGGCCACATCGATCTGGTGGCTGGATCGCAGCCGATCCGCCAGCGCCTGCATCTGCTCGACGTTACGTGCGGCGAGGCGGAGATCGCAGCCTTCCTCGGCGAAGGCTTCAGCGGCGGCTGCGCCGATGCCCTTGGATGCGCCGGTGATCAGGACGCGCTTGCCGCGCAGATGAAGATCCATGGAATGCCTCTGGATTGCAGGATGGAGTATCTGCGACAGAGTTAGGCTCCTGCGGCGAAACCGGTCAACATTGCAGTGCAGCGTTGATCGCAGGCCGGGATTGGTCCACATCTGGGCCTGAAATTACTGGCGAAGGAAACCTGCTCGTGAGCGCACAAAAAGAATATCGGATCGCAGTCATCCCCGGCGACGGCATCGGCAAGGAAGTGATGCCGGAAGGCCTGCGCGTTCTGGAAGCGGCGGCGAAGAAGCACCGCGTGAAGGTGCATTTCGATCATTACGACTTCTCGTCCTACGACTATTACGAGAAGCACGGCCAGATGATGCCGGACGACTGGAAGGCGCAGATCGGCAAGCACGATGCGATCTATTTTGGCGCCGTCGGCCTGCCGGCGAAGATTCCGGATCACATTTCGTTGTGGGGCTCGCTGATCAAGTTCCGGCGCGAGTTCGATCAATACGTCAACCTGCGTCCGGTGCGGCTGATGCCCGGCGTGCCCTGTCCGCTGGTCGGCCGCAAGCCCGGCGATATTGATTTCTGGGTGGTGCGCGAGAATACCGAGGGCGAGTATTCATCCGTCGGCGGCCGCATGTTCCCGGACACCGACCGTGAATTCGTCACCCAGCAGACGGTGATGACTCGCACCGGCGTCGATCGCATCCTGAAATTTGCGTTCGACCTCGCGCAGTCGCGGCCGAAGAAGCACCTGACCTCCGCGACCAAGTCCAACGGCATCGCGATCACGATGCCCTATTGGGACGAACGCGTGAAGGCGATGGGTCAAAACTACCCCGACGTGAAGTGGGACCAGTATCACATCGACATTCTCACCGCGAATTTCGTGATGCATCCGGACTGGTTCGACGTCGTGGTGGCGTCCAACCTGTTCGGCGATATCCTGTCCGATCTCGGTCCGGCCTGCACCGGCACCATCGGCATCGCGCCGTCGGGCAATATCAATCCGACCGGCGATTTCCCGTCGGTGTTCGAGCCGGTGCACGGTTCGGCGCCGGATATCGCCGGGCAGGGCATCGCTAACCCGATCGGCATGATCTGGTCGGGCGCGATGATGCTCGAGCATCTCGGCGAGAAGCAGGCTGCGGATTCCATCGTCAAGGCGATCGAGCGCACGCTCGGGGAACGCACGCTGCGCACACGCGATCTCGGCGGTCAGGCCGATACGGGCGCGTGCGGCAAGGCTGTCGCGGAGATGATCGAATAAGCTGTAGTCACTGATGTGCAAAAAAATGCCCGGCTTTGTGCCGGGCATTTTCATTTTGGGAGTTCGTAGCGCTTAACCTGCAATCCGCCGGCAATGCTTCCACGCCGCGGCGATCAGATTAATGCTGGCCTCCGGCGTCCGGAATGCGGAATGCGCCGACAGCGTCACGTTGGGGATCGTCGTCAGCACATGGGCTGCCGGCAGCGGCTCGATCTCGAAAACGTCGAGACCGGCATGGCGCAGATGGCCTGACCTCAGCGCATCGATCATCGCCGCTTCGTCGACCACCGCGCCGCGCGCGGTGTTGACGAGGATCGCGCCCTTCTTCATCTGCGCGATGCGTTCGCGCGTGATCATGCCGCGGGTTTCGTCGTTCAGCAGCAGATGGATCGAGACCACATCGCTCTTCGCCAACACCGTTTCCATGTCGGCGAATTCGACGCCGGGATAGCTCTTCGGCGATCTGTTCCACGCCAGCACCTTCATGCCCGAGCCGAGCGTGATGCGCGCGACTTCCGCAGCGATGCCGCCGAAGCCGATCAGGCCGATGGTCTTGCCGGTCAGTTCCATGCCTTCATCGCGCAGCCAGTTGCCGGCCCGCATTTCACGGTCCTGCTGGGCAAGGCCGCGCGCGGCCGCCCACATATGCGCGATGGCGCATTCGGCGACAGCGGTGTCGCCATAACCGCGGATCAAATGCACCTCGATCCCGAGTTCAGCGAGCTCTTCGATATGCATGTAGCTGCGCGCGCCGGTGCCGAGAAATACGATATGCTTCAGGCCGGTGCATTGCCTGGCCACATCGGTCGGCACATAGGTGTGATCGACGATGGCGATCTCGGCACCGTCCAGCACCTTCGGCAGGTCTGTGGACTTGATGTCCTCGTCGCGATTGATCTTGATCGCGATGTCGCCCGGCTGCGTGAGCCGCTCCAGGATATTTGCCAGTTCTTCGCTGGCATCGACGAATACGCCGCGCATTGTCATGTTCCCTGATTACTTCGACGAAACGCCGGCGAGCGCCAGCACCGTATGCATCAGGACATTGGCGCCGGCGGCGCAATCGTCCTGGGTGGAGCTTTCCAGCTCGTTGTGGCTGATGCCGTCCTTGCTCGGAATGAACACCATCGCCGTCGGCATGATGTTGTTGAGGTTGCAGGCATCGTGGCCGGCGCCGGATGTGATGCGGCGATGCGAGTAGCCCAGGGATTCCGCAGCGCTTTCGACGGCGTTGACGAAGTCCTTGTTGAAGTGCGTCGGCGGCTTGTGCCAGACCTTGTCGAAGGCGACCTCGACCTTGCGCTTCGCGGCGATGGTTGCGATCGCTTCGCGCACGCCCTTCTCGATGGCGTCGAGTTTGCCTTCATCGGCGCTGCGCAGATCCATGGTAAAACCAATCTCGCCAGGAATCACATTGCGCGAGGGATTGGCGATCACGGCCTCGCCGATGGTGCCGAGGGCGCCGACGTCGGTGACCACGCGCTCGGTGGCCAGCACGATCTCGGACAAGGTCGCCAGCGCATCCTTGCGCAGCGGCATCGGCGTCGAGCCGGCATGGCTTTCGAAGCCGGTGATCTTGCCGTCGAACCACAACACGCCCTGACCGGCTTCGACCACGCCGATGGTCTTGCTTTCGGCTTCGAGGATCGGTCCCTGTTCGATGTGCAATTCGACAAAGCCGGAGAACTTTTGTGTGCCGACGGGGACATCGCCGCGATAGCCAATCTCGTCGAGCGCTTCGCCAACGGTGACGCCCGCGATGTCCTTGCGCGATAGAATATCGTCGGTGGTGAAGTCGCCGACATAGGCGGCAGACGCCATCATCGCCGGCGCGAAGCGCGAGCCTTCTTCATTGGTCCAGTTGGCGATGCAGATCGGCGCGTCGGTCTCGATGCCGGCATCGTTCAGCGTGCGGACCACTTCGAGCGCGCCGAGCACGCCCAGAATGCCGTCGAACTTGCCGCCGGTCGGCTGGGTATCGAGATGCGAGCCGATGCCGATCGGCGCCTTCGACATGTCGCGGCCCTTGCGCAGCGCGAACATCGATCCGAGCGCATCGACATGCACCTCCAGGCCGGCGTCTTCGCAGGCCTTGCGAAACCAGTTGCGCACCAGCTTGTCTTCAGGCCCGAGCGTCAGGCGTCGCACGCCGCCTTTCGGTGTGCCGCCGAATTTCGCTGTCTCGTTGATCGTGTCCCAGAGCCGCGCGGAATTGATTTTGAGGTTGTCGCCAAGCTTGGTCATGCGGTCTGTCCCGAGAAGTTCGCGTTGAGGAGGCTTCTTTTCAATGACGCGGCGATGCCGCAACGTCAACCAAATGGCGGCCCTGCAAGGCGCTCTCTTGCGCCAGCTTCGCGGCAAGCCCGGCGACGAGTTCGATGGCGACCGTGTCCGGCGAACTGAGCCAGCTGGCCGCAAAAGTCAGCGGCTGCATCTGCAGGTTGGTGGTGAGGAGTTGCAGGCGTCCGTCGGCCAGTTCGTTCTGCACGATGGCGGTGGGGATCACGGCAATGCCGAGGCCTTCGATCGCCATATGGATGACCGTGGCGAGCGAGGCGCTGGCATGCAGGCGGATCGGCGGGAGTTCCGGCAGATTGAACAGCGAGCGCACGATCTCGTAAGGCTGCGTCTTGCGCGGGAAGGTGATGATGGGATGCTTGGCGAGATCGTGCACGGTCAGCGTCTTGCCGCTGAGGCCGAGTGCCGGGCTGGCGAGAAAGCCGACCTCATAGTCGCACAGCACCCTGTTCTGGGCGTTCGATGCCGCAACCGAGCCGATCAGGAATGCGAGTTCGATCTCCTGCGCCAGCAGCCGCGCGCGCAGGTTCGGCGTGATGTCGACCTCGATCTCAAGCGACAGGTTGGGATAGGCCTCGTTGACGCTCTTGATCAGCTTCGACAGCCAGGTGTGCACGATCGTTTCGGCGACGCCGAGCCGCAACACGCCGCGCATCGCGGAGCGATCGCCGACTGCCGCCATCATTTCCGAGCGGAGTCCGATCAGCTTCTCGGCATAGACCAGCATCTGGCGGCCTGACGGGGTGGGCGACGCTATGCGACGATCGCGCTGCAGAAGCCGCACCCCCATCTCATGTTCAAGTTGCGCGATACGTTGGGAGATCGCCGGCTGGGTGGTGTTGAGCTTCTGGGCGGCCCCGCGGAAGCTGCCGAGATTGACCACCCAGAGAAAGGTCTCCAGCGCCTTGAAGTCCGCCATGGATGCGATCCGGCTTTCGATAAGTAGAATTTATGCATGTTGATTAAAAACAACGATTAGACATTATACTAGCCCTGAGTTTCAGTGCGTGTCGAGGCAGAATTAGGCAGGGTGGTATGATGGCTATTTCTTCGGCACCGCAGCAAAGTGACAATCGATCGTCGGATTTGCCAAGCGCCGCGGCCCGCCGCGCTTACAGGGCCGGCAAATATGGCAGCACCGCCGGCGTCGCCCCCGGTTATGTCCAAGGTAACCTCGTTATCCTGCCAGAAGCCCAGGCCGCGGCCTTCCATCGCTTCTGCCAGCTCAATCCGAAGCCGTGTCCGATCATCGGTATGTCGGATGTGGGCAGTCCCAGTATTCCTGCGCTCGGTCTCGATCTCGATATCCGCACTGACATTCCTCAATATGTGGTCTGGAAGGACGGCGAGGCGATCGATCGCCCTTACGAGGTGACGAAATACTGGCGCGACGATCTCGTATCTTTCGTCATCGGATGTTCGTATTCGTTCGAAGAAGCGATGATGGCCGACGACCTGCCGATCCGCCACATCGAGCAGGACGTGCTGGTGCCGATGTATCGCACCAACATCGCCTGCAAATCCGCAGGCCCGTTCGCCGGGCCGATGGTGGTGTCGATGCGACCGCTGAAGCCGGCTGATGCGATCCGCGCCGTCCAGATCACCTCGCGTTTTCCCGCAGTGCATGGTGCGCCAGTCCATCTGGGTTTGCCGCAGTCGATCGGCATCAAGGATATCAACAAGCCTGATTACGGTGATGCCGTGCGTATCAACGACGACGAGATCCCGGTGTTCTGGGCTTGCGGCGTCACGCCTCAGGCTATCATTGCTGCAGCGCGTGTACCGTTCGCAATTACACATGCACCGGGCGTGATGCTCGTTACTGACCTCAAGAATAAGCATTTGGCTGTTTTATAAGAAGCAGCTTGCCGATCTTTCGGGCTTTACCGTAACCTTGATTAGTTTCATCGATAGCCGCCGGTCACAAAGGACAAAGACATGACGATTTCTCGCCGAAACGTATTGCTCGGAGGCGCCGCTTCTGCCGCGCTGTTGCCTCTTGCCAAGCCTGCGCGCGCGCAGGTCAAGGAAGTCGTGATCGGCGTGATCTATCCGCTGTCCGGCGCCAGCGCGCAGATCGGCGTCGATGCGCAGAAGGCCTTTGAAACTGCTGCCGACATCATCAACAAGGACTACGATTTCGCACTGCCGATGGCAAAGGGCGAAGGCTTTACCGGTCTCGGCGGGGCGAAGGTGCGTCTCGTTTTCGCCGACCATCAGGCCGATCCGCAGAAGGGCCGCGCCGAAGCCGAGCGCCTCATCACGCAGGAGAAAGTCTCGGCCATCGTCGGCACCTATCAGAGCGCCGTCGCGGTCACCGTCAGCCAGATCTGCGAACGCTACCAGATCCCGTTCCTGTCTGCCGACAACTCGTCGCCGAGCCTGCATCGCCGTGGTTTGAAGTATTACTTCCGCGCCGCGCCGCATGACGAGATGTTCTCGACTGCCATGTTCGACTTCTTCGATGCGCTGAAGAAGAAGGGCCAGAAGATCGAAACGCTGGCGCTGTTCCATGAAGACACCATCTTCGGCACCGACTCGGCCAATGCGCAGCTCAAGCTCGCTGCCGATCGCGGTTACAAGATCGTCGCCGACATCAAGTATCGCGCCAATTCGCCGTCGCTCACCGCCGAAGTGCAGCAGCTCAAGGCCGCCAATGCCGACGTGCTGATGCCGTCGAGCTACACCACCGATGGCATCCTGCTCATCAAGACCATGGGCGAACTCGGCTACAAGGCCAAGAACATCGTCGCCCAGGACGCAGGCTTCTCCGAGAAGGCACTGTATGACGCGGTCGGTGACAAGATTCCGGGCGTGATCTCGCGCGGCTCGTTCTCGCTCGATCTCGCCGTCAAGCGTCCGATGGTTGGCAAGATCAACGATATGTTCAAGGAAAAGTCCGGCAAGGACTTCAACGACTACTCGTCGCGCCAGTTCATGGGTCTGATCGTGATGGCTGACGCCATCAACCGCGCCAAGTCCACCGATGGCGAAAAGATCCGCGAAGCGCTGGTCGCCACCGACATGCCGGGTGAAAGCACGATCATGCCGTGGGCGAAAGTCAAGTTCGACGAGATGGGACAGAACAACAACGCCGATCCGGTACTGCTGCAATATAATGGCGGCAAGTTCGTCACCATCTTCCCGCCGCAGGCCGCGGTGGCGGATGCGATCTGGCCGATGCCGTAAGGCGGCCGCATACTCGGTGTCGTCCCCGCGAAAGCGGGGACCCATACATTCCGAAGAATGGGTCTGCGCATAGCCTCACCGCCGCGTTTTGCCGACTTGAGAAGGGGAAGCCTTTGACCGCCGCGACCATCATCCAGAGCCTTGCCAGCGGATTGCTGATGGGGCTGCTTTACGGCCTGCTCGCGGTCGGCCTCGCGCTGATCTTCGGGTTAATGGACGTCACCAACTTCGCCCATGGCGAATTCCTGATGCTGGCGATGTACCTCACCTTCTTTCTGTTCATGTTCTGGGCAGTCGACCCGCTGCTGTCGATTCCGATTGTCGCCGCAGGCATGTTCGTATTCGGCGCAGTCATCTATCTCGTCGTCATACGGTTTGCGATGCGGGCCAAGGCCAATATCGGCATGGTGCAGATTTTTGCGACCTTCGGTCTCGCGATCCTGATGCGCGGTCTCGCGCAGTTCTTTTTCACCCCGGATTATCGCAGCATCCCGGCCTCGTTCCTCGGCGGCAAGACGATCTCGATCTTCGGCGTGTTCCTGCCGGTCCCGCAGCTGGTCGGCGCGCTGATCTCGATCCTGGCCTTCGGCGCGCTCTACTTCTTCATGAAGAAGACCGACTTCGGCCGCGCGCTGGAAGCGACCCGCGAAGATGCCGGCGCGGTGGCGCTGGTCGGCATCGACAAGAACAAGGTGTTCGCGCTGGGCTGGGGCCTTGGCTCCGCGCTGATCGGTCTCGCCGGCGGCGTGATGGCGATCTTCTTCTATGTCTATCCCGATGTCGGAGCGTCCTTCGCATTGATTGCTTACGTGACCGTGGCGCTCGGCGGCTTCGGTAGCGTGTTCGGCGCGTTCGCGGGCGGCATCATCGTCGGTCTGGTCGAGGCGACCACGGCGATGATCCTGCCGCCGTCGCTCAAATCGGTCGGCATCTACGCCGTCTATCTTCTCGTTGTCTTTGTCCGGCCGCGCGGCCTGTTCGGATCGATCTGATGGACAGCTTCACCCAGCGTCGCCGCCGCGACCTCATCCTCGCCGCCGTGCTTGCGGCCATCGCCGCCTGCGTGCCGTTCTTCGTCAAGGACGTCTATGTCCAGAACATCATGGTGCTGACCTTGATGTATGCGGCACTGTCGCAGGCCTGGAATATCCTGGGCGGCTATTGCGGCCAGATATCGCTCGGCCATGCGCTGTATTTCGGCCTTGGCGCCTATACGACGGCATTGCTGTTCACCAAGTTCGGCGTGCTGCCCTGGTTCGGCATGCTCGGCGGTGGCGTTCTCTCTGCGCTGATCGCATTGGCGCTGGGCTATCCGACCTTCCGCCTGCGCGGCCACTACTTCGTCATCGCCACCATCGTGATTGCCGAAATCGGCTTCCTGCTGTTCCACAACTGGGATTATGCAGGCGCGGCGCTGGGCATCGACATTCCCGTGCGCGGCGATAGCTGGGCCAAGTTCCAGTTCACCCGTAGCAAGCTGCCGTTCTATTATTTCGCTTGGGTGTTCTGCTGTGTCGCCTGGCTGATCACCTGGTGGCTGGAAGACTCCAAATGGGGGTACTGGTGGCGCGCGGTGAAGGACAATCCCGATGCCGCTGAAAGCCTCGGCGTCGTGGTGTTCAATTCCAAGATGGGCGCGGCGGCCGTCTCGGCCTTCCTCACCGCAATCGGCGGCGCGTTCTATGCGCAGTTCGTCTCCTATATCGATCCTGAAAGCGTCATGACCTTCCAGTTCTCGTTGCTGATGGCGCTGCCGGCGGTGCTCGGCGGTATCGGCACGCTGTGGGGACCCGTGCTTGGCGCGGTCATCCTGATCCCGATGACCGAACTGACGCGCTCCTTCATCGGCGGCTCCGGCCGCGGCGTCGATCTCATTCTGTACGGTGCGGTGATCGTGGTGATCTCGTTGGCACGGCCGGATGGTCTGCTCGGCCTGTTCTCGCGGCGCCCGGCCCCGAAGGGAGTGCCGCAATGAGTGCGCCTCTGCTTGAAACCCGTGGTGTCTGGCAGCGCTTCGGCGGCCTGATCGCCAATAGCGATGTTTCGATCTCGGTCGGCGCCGGCGAGATCGTCGGCCTGATCGGCCCGAACGGCGCCGGCAAGTCGACGCTGTTCAACCTGATCGCCGGTGTCCTGCCGCCGACCCAGGGCACGATCTGGTTCGACGGCAAGGACGTCACGCGGCTCCCGGCAGCCGAGCGCTGCGCGCTCGGCATCGCGCGCACGTTCCAGGTGGTGAAGAGCTTCGAGACCATGACTGTTATCGACAACGTCATCGTCGGCGCACTGATCCGCAACGACAAGATGCGCGATGCCCGCCGCAAGGCGCATGAGGTGCTTGAGTTCTGTGGCCTCGCGCCGCGAGCCGACAAGCTCGCCCGCGATCTCATTCCGTCGGAGAAACGCCGCCTCGAAGTCGCGCGTGCGCTGGCCACCGAGCCCAAGCTCCTGATGCTTGACGAGTGTCTCACTGGCCTCACGCCGCTGGAGGCTCAGTCCGGGGTGGCGTTGGTGCGCAAGGTCCGCGACACCGGCGTTACCGTGCTGATGGTCGAACATGTCATGGAAATCGTGATGCCGCTGGTCGACCGCGCCATCGTGCTCAATCTCGGCAAGAAGCTTGTCGAGGGCAAACCCACCGATGTCGTGCGGCATCCGGAAGTCATCAGCGCTTATCTCGGGGATCGTCATGCTGTCGGTGCGTGAAGCCACCACCGCCTATCAGGGGCTGGTCGCCATTTCGGACGTCACCATCGATGTGGCCAAGGGCGAGATCGTCGCGGTCTGCGGCGCCAATGGCGCCGGCAAGTCGACGCTGATCAAGACCATCGCCGGCGCGGAACGTCCGCGTTCGGGCACCGTCACCTTCGACGGCGAACAGATCAACGGCATCGCGCAGCATCTCATCACCGCGCGCGGCATTGCTTATGTTCCGGAAAACCGCCGGCTGTTCCCGCGGCTGTCGGTGGAGGATAATCTCCGCCTCGGCAGCTACATGTATCGCGGTAAGGCCGACCGCGACCAACCGTTGAATCTGGTATTCGAACTGTTCCCGCGGCTGTCGGAGCGGCTCGAGCAGCGCGCCGAGACGCTGTCCGGCGGTGAGCAGCAGATGCTGGCCATCGGTCGCGCGTTGATGACCCGGCCGCGGCTGCTGATGCTCGATGAGCCCTCGCAGGGCATCATGCCGAAACTAGTCGACGAAATCTTCCAGGCTGTCGTCAAGATCCGCAACACCGGCATGACCGTGCTGATCGTCGAGCAGCGCATGGCCGAAGTGCTGGAAATCGCCGACCGCGCCTATATCCTGCAGACCGGCCGCGTCCAGATGCAGGGCAAGGCCTCGGAGATCGCGACCAATCCCGATGTGCGCAAGGCGTATCTGGGGCTGTAAGTCAGGACACGATTAATGATCGTGTCCATGCTCCGGCAGCGCCAGCCCGAATGTCGCCACCAGATCCTTCACCTGCGCGGGCGTAAGATGCCGTGGATTCAGCCCGCGCAGCAGCAGGTAGAGCTTCGCAGTCTCTTCCAGTTCCTCGATGGCATAGACCGCCGCTTCCAGCGTGTCTCCTGAGACAACTGGCCCGTGATTGGCCAGCAGAACCGATGAATATTTGCCGGCGAGGCCCTTGATGGCATCGGCGACCGCCGGGTCGCCCGGCCGATAATACGGCACCAGCGCGGTCGCGCCGCACTTCATCAGGTAATAGGGTGTCATCGGCGGCAGCGCGGCGCGCGGGTCGATCTCCGGCAGCATGGACACCGCCACCGAATGGGTTGAATGCAGATGCACCACGGCGCGGGCGGCGTTGCGGGTCTCATACAGCGCCGTATGCAGCGGAACCTCCTTGGTCGGCGCATCGCCGGAGATGAGGCGACCGTTGCTGTCGAGCCGCGACAGTCTGGCCGGATCGAGCGAGCCCAGTGACGCATTGGTCGGGCTCACCAGCCAGCCGCCGTCATCGCAGCGCACACTGATATTGCCGGATGAGCCCGGCGTCAGCCCGCGGTCGAACAGCGAGCGGCCGAGCCGGCAAATCTCTTCACGCAGCTTTGTGTCAGTCACCGGATGTCCTCGGTACTTTCTTGGCGTTATCTCGTGATGCTTTTCCCATGCTTTGGCATGATGGCCAAGCCGTGTTACCGAGAAGCAAGGCCGCCTCAAGCTGGCCATCGAGGACCCCAGGGAATTGCCGCATGTCACCTGCATCTGAAAAACCAAGTTCTGAGAGACCACGTGTCGCCGTTATCGGTTTGGGATCGATGGGCTACGGCATGGCCCTGTCGCTCAAGAAGGCCGGCTTCACGGTGACCGGTTGCGACGTCTCGGCGGATGCGGTGAAACGCTTCGTGGCTGACGGAGGGCAGGGCGCGGATACGCCGGCGGGTGCCGCGCAAGGCGCGGATATCGTCGTCAGCGTCGTCGTCAATGCCGCGCAGACGGCGACCATCCTGTTCGGGACGAATGGCGTTGCCGAAACCCTGCCGAAAGGCGCGGTATTCGTCTCGTCCGCCACCATGGATCCCGATGTCGCGCGCCGTCTCGCTGGGGATCTCGAAGCCACCGGCCGACATTATCTCGATGCGCCGATCTCCGGCGGAGCACAGCGCGCAGCGCAAGGTGAACTCACCATTCTCGCCTCCGGGAGCGAGGCCGCCTTTGCCGGAGCGCGGCCGGCGCTCGATGCGATGGCCGCCAAGCTCTACGAACTCGGTGATGCCGCCGGGCAGGGCGCCGCTTTCAAGATGATCAATCAGTTGCTGGCCGGTGTGCATATCGCCGCGGCCTCGGAGGCGATAGCCTTTGCGGCGAAGCAGGGTCTCGACATCCGTAAGGTCTATGAGGTGATCACCGCCTCCGCCGGCAATTCCTGGATGTTCGAGAACCGCATGCCGCATGTGCTCGACGGCGATTATACGCCGCGGAGCGCGGTCGATATTTTTGTCAAGGATCTCGGTATCATCCAGGATATGGCGCGTACGGCGAAATTTCCCGTGCCGGTCTCCGCGGCGGCGCTGCAGATGTTCCTGATGACATCGGCCTCCGGCATGGGCCGCGATGACGATGCGTCCGTGGCGCGGATGTATGCGAAGGTCACCGGCACCAAGCTGCCGGGCGAGCCGAACTAAAAACAAGAGGACGATCGATGCCCCGCTTCGCCGCCAATCTCAGCATGATGTTCAACGAGCACGCGTTCCTCGATCGCTTCGATGCCGCGGCCAGGGCCGGCTTCACGGCGGTGGAATTCCTGTTTCCCTATGAGCATCCGCCGGAAGCGATCGCAGAGCGGCTGGAACGCAACGCGCTCAAGCAGGTGTTGTTCAATCTCCCGCCGGGTGACTGGAACGCGGGCGAAAAGGGCTTTGCCGCGCGTCCCGACAAGTTCGATGACCTCAGGCAGAGTATTCACACGGCACTGCCTTATGCTCTGGCCACCAATGTCCGTCGCCTACACATGATGGCGGGCCTTGCGGATCGCCGCGATCCGAAGGCCGTGGCAGCCTTCCGCAAATCCGTCGAATGGGCCGCCAATTTTCTCGGTGAACACGGCATCGATGTGGTGATCGAGCCGATCAATCCGCGCGACGTGCCCGGCTACTTTCTCAACGACTTCATGTTCGCGCGCGACATCATCGCCGACATGAAAATCCCCAATCTAGGGCTGCAATTCGATATCTATCACTGCCAGATCATTCACGGCGACGTCACCATGCGCCTGCGTGAGATGCTGCCGTGGATCGGGCACATCCAGATCGCCAGCGTGCCGTCGCGCAACGAGCCGTCCGGCGAGGAGTTGAACTATCCGTTCCTGTTCGATGAGCTCGACCGTCTCGGTTACGACAATTACGTCGGCTGCGAATATCGCCCTGCGGGTGACACCGTTGCCGGCCTCGGCTGGTTCAAGCCCTATGCTGGAGTGCGCGCATGACGCTGGCGCTGGGCTGCATTGCTGACGACTATACGGGTGCGTCCGACCTCGCCAACACGCTCACCCGCTGCGGTCTGAGGACCGTGCAGACAATCGGCATTCCCGCCGATGATCTGCAGCTGCCGGAGGTCGACGCCGTTGTTGTTTCGCTGAAAAGCCGCTCGATCGCGGCACGCGCAGCAGTCGAGAAATCGCGCGCCGCCGAGAAATGGATGCGTAGCCGCGGCGCAGATCATGTGCTGTTCAAGATCTGCTCGACGTTCGATTCCACCGACAAGGGCAATATCGGTCCGGTGATGGATGCGCTGCGCATCGATTCCGGCGACAACATCGTGCTGGTGACGCCGGCATTTCCGGAGACCGGTCGCACGGTTTATCAGGGCAATCTGTTCGTCGGTGCCGTACCGCTGAACGAGAGCCCGCTGAAGGACCATCCGCTCAATCCGATGCATGACTCCAATCTCGTGCGGGTGCTGGCGCGGCAAAGCGCGACCAATATCGGGCTGGTCGATCTCGGCGTTGTCGCCTGCGGTGCCGACGTGGTGCGCACGCATCTCGACGGACTGTCGGAGAATGGTTTTGGCGCGGCGATCATCGACGCCGTGTTTGCCAGCGATCTGGAAACCATCGGAGTGGTTGCTCTCGGCCATCGAGTCTCGGTCGGTGCGTCCGGCATGGGGCTCGGTCTGGCGCGCGCGTTGGTCGCGTCGGGGCGCGTCAAGGCGAATGCGGCCACCTCGATCAAGGACACGCCTGTGGGCGGCGCTGCAGCCTGTCTGGCCGGCAGTTGCTCGCAGGCGACGCTGCAGCAGATAGCGCGTGCCGAACAGGTGATGCCGGTGCTGCATCTCGATCCCGAGCAGGTGATGGCCGGCGGCGCTGAAGTGCAGCGCGCCCTTGGTTGGGCGAAGGAGCGGCTGGGCAACGGCCCGGTCCTGATCGCCAGCAGTTCGACGCCGGATCAGGTGACGGCGTTGCAAAAGCGCCATGGCCGCGATGCAGCGGGGCATGCCATCGAGCAGGCGATGGCCGATCTCGCTGAAGGCCTGGTCCGGGCCGGCGTGCAACGGCTCGTCGTGGCCGGCGGCGAGACCTCTGGCGCCGTTGTCGATCGGCTGGGCATTCCGGGCTTCCTGGTCGGTGCGGAAATCGCTCCCGGTGTGCCGGTATTGCGCGCGGTCGGTGCGGCGGAGCGCGAGATGTTGCTGGCGCTCAAGTCCGGCAATTTCGGGGGGGCGGATTTCTTCGCCAACGCGCTTGGCCTGATGGCCTGATGCCCGCCGCCCAATCCCGGGGCGACAGGCTGCCAGAATAGGCAAGGCGCTGCTGGTGTCGCGCGCATTACAGATAGTTCATCTTGACCAGTGCGTGACACCTTGGGTGCGTGAGCCGCACCTACGCCTTTTAAAGCCTGAAACTGTTGTGTGGACGCCACGGCGGCGCGGAAACAATTAACAATACCGCCGAAGTGAAGGGCCGTGAGGCACCGTGCGTTGGCTATTTTGTTGCAGTTCGGCTAAATCTGCTGATGTGAGCAGGCGCGGAAACCGCTCGTTCGCAGCCCTTCATGCAAAGAGGATTGCCCGTTCATTCATGGACCGAGCCGATAGGCTTATGCCGGCGCGGCTCCCCCATCGAATACGGGCGATGTCTCTAAACAGGTGAATTCGACCGTGTGCAGGCGGGTCCTCCGCTGTGCCCCTCTCGTCAATGTATCGAGGACTGCCCGTTCATGATTTCGTTGGTGCGCATCGCCCTGACCCGGCCTTACACCTTTGTGGTGCTGGCCCTGCTGCTGCTGATTGTGGGGCCGCTGGCCGCGCTTCGCACGCCAACCGATATTTTCCCTGATATCCGCATCCCCGTCATCGGCGTGGTCTGGCAATATACGGGCCTCCCGCCCGACCAGATGTCCGGCCGTATCACCACGCCGTTCCAGCGCGCACTGACCACCACGGTCAATGATATCGAGCACATCACGGCGAATTCCTATGCCGGCTTTGGCATCATCAAGATCTTCTTCCAGCCCAATGTCGACATCCGCACCGCCAATGCGCAGGTCACCGCGATCTCGCAGACGCTGATCAAGCAGTTGCCGCCGGGCGCCACGCCGCCGCTGATTCTGAACTACTCGGCCTCGACGGTTCCGATCATCAACGTTGCTCTTTCGGGTGACGGTCTCACGGAACAGAACCTCGCCGATATCGGCATCAACCAGCTCCGTACGCCGCTGGTCACCGTGCCTGGTGCCGCGATTCCGTATCCGTTCGGTGGCAAGCAGCGCCAGATCCAGATCGACCTCAATTCCGGCGCGCTGCAGGCGCGCGGTCTATCGGGGCAGGACGTCGCCAATGCGCTGGCGGCGCAGAACCTGATCACGCCGGTCGGTACGCAGAAGATCGGCGAGTTTGAATACACGATCAATCTCAACAACTCGCCGCTCAAGATCGAAGAGCTCGGCCGGTTGCCAATCAAGAGCGTCAACGGCGCCATGGTCTATGTGGATGACGTCGCCACCGTGCGCGACGGCAATCCACCACAGACCAATATCGTGCATGTGGACGGCAATCGTTCCGTGCTGATGCAGGTGCTGAAGGCCGGTTCGGTCTCCACGCTCGATATCATTTCCGGCATCAAGCAGAAGGTGATCGACTATCGCTCCGCGCTGCCGGATGCGTTGAAGATCAGCTATATCGGCGACCAGTCCGGTTTCGTGCGCGGCGCCATCAAGGGCGTGGCCGTCGAAGGCGTCATCGCGGCATTGCTGACCTCGGTCATGATCCTGCTGTTCCTCGGCAGCTGGCGTTCCACGGTCATCATTGCGGTGTCGATCCCGCTCGCGGTGCTCGGCGCCATCATCATGCTGTCAATGATCGGCGAAACGCTGAATATCATGACGCTGGGCGGTCTGGCGCTCGCCGTCGGCATTCTCGTCGATGACGCCACGGTGACCATCGAGAACATCAATTACCATCTGGAGCAGGGCAAGGACGTCGAGACCGCTATCATGGACGGTGCGGCGCAGATCGTGACGCCGGCTTTCGTATCGCTTCTCTGTATCTGTATCGTCTTCGTGCCGATGTTCTTCCTCAATGGCATTGCGCGCTTCCTGTTCGTGCCGATGGCGGAAGCGGTGATGTTCGCGATGGTCTGGTCGTTCCTGCTGTCGCGCACGCTGGTGCCGACCATGGCCAAGTATCTGCTGCAGCCGCATGTCCATCATGAGGGCGAGAAGCCGCCGACCAGTAATCCGCTGGTGCGCTTCCAGCGTGGCTTCGAGGCCGGCTTCGAGCGTATCCGCGGCGGCTATCATGGCCTGCTGGACATGGCGCTGGCGCGGCGTCCCGTTTTTGTGATCGGTTTCCTTGGCGTCGTCGCCGTGTCGTTCCTGCTGGTGCCGTTCCTTGGCCGCAACTTCTTCCCGTCGGTCGACGGTGGCGCCATCCTGATGCATGTCCGTGCTCAGGTCGGTACCCGCATCGAGGAAACCGCCAACCAGTTCGCAGATATCACCAAGGCGGTGCGCCAGATCATTCCGCCGGACCAGATCGAGACCATGACCGACAATATCGGCATGCCCGTCTCCGGCATCAATCTGACCTATAACAACACCGGCGTAATCGGTCCGCAGGATGGCGACTTCCAGATCAAGTTGAAGGATGACCACAGACCGACCGAGGAATATGTGCGGCAACTGCGCGAGCAACTGCCGCGGCAGTTTCCAGGCGTCAGCTTTGCATTTCTGCCTGCCGACATCGTCAGCCAGATCCTGAATTTCGGCGCGCCGGCACCGATCGATCTGCAGATACGGGGCGCGAATCTCGCTGCGAATTTTGAATATGCCAACAAGTTGCTCGGCAAGATCCGTCGCATTCCGGGCATTGCCGATGCGCGCATCCAGCAGTCGCCGAACAATCCCGGCTTCAACATCGATGTGGATCGCACCCGTGCGCAATATGTCGGTCTGACCGAACGCGACGTCACCAACAGCCTCGTGGTCAATCTCGCCGGTTCGTCGCAGGTGGCGCCGACCTATTATCTCAATCCCGATAACGGCGTGTCCTATTCGATCGTGATGCAGACGCCGCAATACAAGCTGGATTCGCTGGGCGCGCTGGAAACGCTGCCGATCACGGCAGTGAACGCCAGCAACAACTCGCCGATGCTTGGCGGCATTGCCAGCATCAACCGCTCGACCTCGAATGCCGTGGTGTCGCAATATGACATCCAGTCCATGGTGCAGATTTATGCCACCACGCAGGGCCGCGATCTCGGCTCCGTGTCCAACGATATCTACAAGGTGCTGGAAGAAACCAAGGCGGATGTGCCGAAGGGCAGCAATGTGGCGCTGCTCGGTCAGGTGCAGACCATGAACAGCGCCTTTGCGGGCCTGTTGTTCGGCCTGCTCGGCGCCATCGTGCTGATCTATCTCCTGATCGTCGTGAACTTCCAGTCCTGGTCCGATCCGTTCGTGATCATCACCGCGCTGCCGGCAGCATTGGCCGGCATCGTCTGGATGCTGTTCACGACGCAGACGACTTTGTCGGTCCCGGCGCTGACCGGCGCCATCATGTGCATGGGCGTCGCCACGGCCAATTCGGTGCTGGTGATTTCCTTTGCCCGCGAGCGCTATGCCATCCTCGGCGATCCGATCAAGGCCGCATCCGAAGCCGGTTTCGTCCGCTTCCGGCCTGTGCTCATGACCGCTTTGGCCATGATCATCGGCATGGCGCCGATGGCGCTGGGGCTCGGCGAGGGCGGCGAGCAGAATGCGCCACTTGGCCGCGCTGTCATCGGCGGCCTGATTTTTGCTACCATCGCCACGTTGATGTTCGTGCCGGTGGTGTTCAGCATGGTTCACAAGAAACAGCAGCCCGAAAATCAGCCTGCGGCTGACGTGGCTACCTCGGAGACTTTGCATGCCCACTGAGCAGACCCCCCCGGTGTCACGCCGCAAGCTCGGCCTGGTCGGAGTGATTGGCCTGTGCGCCGCCGGTGCCATCGTCGTGACCGGCATCATGGCCCGCGCCAAGACCGAGACCGACCTGAAAGCCTGGACCGACGATCAGGCGATCCCCAGCGTCGCCGTGGCGCCGCCCGATGCACGTGTGCTCAGCGCCACGCTCGATCTGCCCGGCCGGCTCGAGGCCTATTACCGCGCGCCGATTTTTGCCCGCGTCTCGGGCTATCTGAAGAGCTGGAGCGCCGATATCGGTGCACAGGTCAAATCCGGCCAGGTGATCGCCGAGATTGAAGCCCCGGACCTCGATCAGCAGTTGCTGCAGGCCCGCGCTGACCTCGTTAGCCAACAGTCCAGCGCCAAACTGTCGGAAGCGACACTGAACCGCCGCAAGACGCTGGTGGCGTCGAATTTCGTCTCAGCGCAGGAAATCGACGAACGCACCGCCGATCTGAACAACAAACGCGCTGCCGTGAATTCCGGCCAGGCCAATGTCGAGCGCCTGGAAGCGCTGGCCGGCTACAAGAAGATCACCGCGCCGTTCGATGGTGTTGTGACCCAGCGTAACACCGACGTCGGCGCGCTGATCTCGGGCGGCACCGGCACCGGCGCCGCGATGTTCGTGGTGTCTGATATCAAGAAGCTGCGTGTCTATGTCGACGTGCCGCAGAGCTATGTGCCGGCGATCAGGTTAGGCGCCAAAGCCATCATCAGCGTGCCCGATCATCCGAACAAGACATTCCCGGCCACGGTGGAAGCCTCGTCGCAGTCCGTCGATGTGGCATCGGGCGCCACGCGCATGCAGCTCGTGCTCGACAACACCAACGGGGAATTGCTGCCGGGCGGTTATGCCAATGTGAAGATGAGCCTCGCGCGCGATTCCGCGCCGCTGCATGTGCCGGCCTCAGCGCTGATCTTCAACAAGAACGGCCTGCGAGTCGCGACCGTTGGGCCGGACGACAAGATCCTGTTCAAGACCGTGACCATCGCCCGCGACCTTGGCCGTGATATCGAACTCGCGTCCGGTATCGCCGCCGACGACCGCATCGTCATTGCGCCGCCGGATGGCCTCAGCGACGGCGACAAGGTCCGCATCACCGGCGGCAGCGCGCCGAAGGGCGGCAAGCCGACGGCGGAGACGGAGAAGAAGGAAGTGAAGGGGTAGGGCGGATACCATCTCTTCTCCCTCTCCCGCTTGCGGGGGAGGGTCGGGGTGGGGGCCCTTCAGCGCCTCTCTACACCCGCCATTCCAGCACACCATCACCTGCTGTGCTGATCGCGCCGGATGTCCCCACCGGCGTCTTGTCCTGATCCATCAGAAACGCCAGCGTCGCATTGTCCTGCGCCGGCACACGCGCCAGCGCGCGTTCATTGGCCGCGGTGCGCAGGATCACCACGCCGTGCTCGATCTCGCCGCCACGGCCGTAGATCACCGTGAAGCTTTCGACAGTACCGTTGCCCGAGGCCTCGGTCACATATGCTGGAACGGGCTTGCGGTTGCGATCGGCGTCAGCCTGCACATTGGTGTCCTGCGCGATCGCTTCCTTCGGCATATCCTTCGACACCACCAGCGCGTGGTGTTTGGTGACGAAGCCGCCTTGCGCGTAGAGCAGTCCCGTCCTGGTGCCGGCGCGGATCTTGCGCACCATCGCGCAGGCGGCATGGGCCATGTAGTCATTGAGTGGTGCGCCAAAGAAGGTGAGACCGCCCGTCACCGTCGGCTGTACGTCGGCGCCAAGCCCGAGGGTGCGGCGGGCCATCTTCGGCACGCAGGGAAAGCAGCTATAGAGCTCGATGGCGCCGAAATTCTTGCCGGAGCCTCCCACCAGATCCATCGCGGCTTTCAGTACGGCATTCTGCGCGTGGCTTTCCACATACTGATCGCGATCGAGATAGTCGCGCGGCTCTTCAGCCGAGGCACCGCCCCAGATATGCACCATGCGGTCCTCGGGCACGCCGGCGGCGCGCGCTTTCGCAAGGCTGGTGACGAGGATCGCCGCCGACTGGTTGACCATCGGATTGGCGACCATCAGCTTGGTATAGGGCCAGGCGATCAGCCGGTTGTCGGGCGTCGGTGTGGTGATTTGTTCCGGTGTGTAAGCCTTCTTGATCCACGCCTCGGGATTGGTCGCAGCGACACCCGCATAGCGTGACCAGAGCTCGCCGGATTCGCGATGAGCCTCGCGCGGCGTCTGGCCCCAATGCGCGGCAGAGGCGGCTTCATAGAACGGATAGACCGTGACAGGCTTGGCAACGCCCAGCGTCGTTGCCATCGGCTTCTGGTAGTTGGCGCCGCGCAGCGGCTCCGGCGCATCCTTGGCGAATGGCGTCCAGGGTAGACCAACCTTGGCGCGTTCGGCCTTGGTGGCCGTGCCCTGCGATTCCGCGCCGGTGATTGCTGCCACCTGGGACTCGCCGCGCGCGATGCGCTTTGCGGCTTCATGGATATAGCGGATCGGGCTCTCGCCGCCGACCGGGCCGTAATAAGCGTGCTTCGGCGTGATGCCGAGCTTCTCGCTGAGTTGTTTCTCCGGCGCCGCGTAGCGCCAGCTCAGGAAGTTCACGATGTCGAGCGAGTCGATATCGCCAAGCAGCTTGCCGCGGGAATCCTGCTCCGCGCGCTTCAGCGCCTCGAGCATCAGTGCGAGCGGCTCGAGACCCTCCGTGAGCTCCTTCGGATGATCGGAGAACTCGCCGACGCCGACGATGACGGGAATGCGGTCTTCAGCTTGATTGGTCATTTTCTTGTTTCACTTCCTTCAACATCCTCAGAACCTCATCCTGAGGAGCGGCGACTTCGCCGCGTCTCGAAGGATGGCCAAGCCACTCATAGTTCGAGACGCGCGCAAAGGGCGCGCTCCTCACAATGAGGCTGTTTACTCGCTCACCAACATCGTCAGATGCTCGGCGGCCTCTGCGAAATCCTCCTTGAACTCTTGCACAACTGCGCCCGCCGACTTGACGCTGTCAATCAGGCCGACGCCCTGGCCAACGAAATAGCTGACCAGATCCCGTGCCTGCGCATTGCCGGCCGCGGCCGAACGGTCGATAGAGGCGAAGGCGTCGCGGCTGATCAGGCTTTGCAGCGGCATGGGGAGTGCGCCTGGGCTATCCTCGCCGCGATCCCAGGCATCGGTCCAGACCGAGCGTAACTGCCGCGCGGGCTTGCCCGTGCGACCCCTGGAGCGGATTGCATCGCGCGACGAGGCGGCAATCATCTTCTCGCGGAAGATTTCGGAGGTTTCGGATTCCGTCGTCGCCAGCCACACCGAGCCCGTCCACACGCCGGCCGCGCCCATCGCCATGCAACCGGCCATCTGCCGTCCGGTCATGATGCCGCCGGCCGCCAGCACGGGCACCTCGCGCATCGGCTTGATCGCCTTGATCACCTCCGGCACCAGCACCATGGTCGAGACCTCGCCGCAATGGCCGCCGGCCTCGGTGCCTTGCGCGACGAGAATATCCACGCCGGCTGCGACCTGGCGGATCGCATGTTCCTTGGCGCCGACCAATGCCGCCACCGGTACGCCATGCGCCTTGCCCATCTCGATCATGGCCTTCGGCGGCACGCCGAGCGCATTGGCGATCAAGCGGATCGGATGATTGAACGAAACGTCGAGCAGACGTAGTGCGGTCTCGCCATCGAAAGGTTGCGGCTGATTGGCCGGCACCTCGGTATGTTTGAGCTCTATGCCATATTTCTTCAACAGGCCCCTGGTGAAATCACGATGCGCCGGCGTGATGCGGCTCTCCAGCGATTTCCACGTCACATCCTTCTCGCCCGCGGTGGAAATATTCTCCGGGATCAGCACGTCGATGCCATAGGGCTTGCCGTCGACATGATCGTCGATCCACTTCAGTTCCTGCTCCAGCGTCTCCGGTGAATGCACGGTGGCACCGAGGACACCAAAACCTCCGGCTCGGCTGACGGCAGCCACCACGTCGCGGCAGTGGCTGAAAGCGAGCAGTGGAAACTCGATGCCCAGCATCTCGCAGATCGGCGACTTCATCGGCGTGTCTCCCTGAATCTCGCATGACCCGCTTCATGTGGCGGGTTCGTGATGAACGCTAGCGTATGGGGAAGGGCGATGCCAAGCGGGCGAGCGGCATTCCGTCTGGCAAAATACGCGGCAACGATGCCCGATTTCCTGCTTGCGCTTTCGCGTCATGCGGGAAATGCTGGCTGTAACAAGCAAAGCAAAGAATACAGGAGTGAACGCATGGCCGCTGCACAGCCGCAATCTGTCTCACATCACAATGCGCACATTGATGTCGTGGTTGTTGGCGCCGGGTTCGCGGGGCTCTATCTGCTGCACAAATTGCGTGGCCTCGGCTTTACCGTGAAGGTGTTCGAACAGGGCGGCGATGTCGGCGGCACCTGGTACTGGAACCGCTATCCCGGCGCGCGCTGTGATGTCGAGAGCATGCAGTACTCCTTTTCGTTCGATGAGGAACTGCAGCAGGAATGGAACTGGAGCGAGCGCTATGCGCCGCAGCCCGAGATTCTGCGCTATGCCGGCCATGTCGCCGATCGCTACGACCTGCGGAAGGACATTCAGTTCAACACGACCGTCAAATCTGCAGTCTTCGACGAGCGCGCCAATCGATGGGCGGTGACGACCTCCGAGGGGCGGACCACGATCGCGCAGCATGTCGTGCTCGCGACAGGTTGTCTGTCCAATGCGCGGACCCCCGAATTCCGCGGCATGAAGGACTTCAAGGGCAAGGTCTATCACACCGGCAACTGGCCGCATGAGCCGGTCGATTTCACCGGCCTGCGCGTTGGCGTCATCGGCACCGGATCGTCGGCAATCCAGTCGATCCCGCTGATCGCTGAACAGGCAAGCCAGCTTTATGTGTTCCAGCGCACCGCCAATTTCAGCGTGCCGGCGCGCAATGCGCCGCTCACCGATGACGAGCGAAAGTCGTTCCGCGACAATTATCCGGAAATCCGCCGTCGCGCCCGCGAGGAATTCAAGAACGGCATCGTGCAGCCGATTCCGGACCGTGGTGCGCTCGACGATCCGGAACATGAAAGGCGTAAGAAGTATCACGCGCGCTGGACCTCTGGCGGTCTTACCTTCATGGGCGTCTACAACAATCTGGTACTGGATCAGGGCGCCAACGATACGGCCGCCGATTTCATCCGCGAGAGGATTTCAGAGATCGTCAGCGATCCGGAGACGGCGAAACTTCTGCAGCCGAAGGATCATCCGGTCGGATCCAAACGGATCTGTGTCGACACCGACTATTACGCGACCTTCAACCGTCCCAATGTGAAGCTGGTCGATATCAAGGCTCACCCCATCGAACAGATCTTGCCGCATGCCGTGCGCACCGGCGGCAAGGACTATGAGGTGGACGCGCTGGTGCTCGCCACCGGCTTCGATGCCATGACCGGCTCGGTCGCCAAGATCGACATTCGCGGCCGCGGCGGCCAGACGCTGAACGACAAATGGGCTGAAGGCCCGCGAACCTATCTCGGTCTGATGAGCGCGGGCTTCCCGAACCTGTTTATCGTCACCGGTCCCGGCTCGCCCTCGGTGCTGTCAAACATGATCGTGTCCATCGAGCAGCATGTCGACTGGATCAGCGATTGCCTCGCTTATATGCGCGACCGCGGCGCCGAGGTCATGGAGGCAACGCATCCTGCCGAGGACAAATGGGTCGCGCATGTCAACGAGGTGGCGGCCGGCACGCTCTATCCGCAGGCCAATTCCTGGTACATGGGGGCCAACATCCCCGGCAAGCCGCAGATTTTCATGCCCTATATCGGGGGCGTCGGAGTCTACCGGCAGATCTGCAACGACGTCGCCGCGAAGGACTATGAGGGGTTCGCTATGACGGTCGGGGCGAAGCCGCGGGAGGCCGTGGCGTCGTAGAGTCGTGGAGGAGGGCGAGAGACTGCGCTCTCCCGGTTGTCATGGCCGGGCTTGACCCGGCCATCCATCTTCATGGGGTGCAGGGGGCAAGGATGGATGCCCGGATCAAGTCCGGGCATGACAGCATTTGTGGTTAGAACGCCGTATACCCGCCGTCGATCACGAACGTATCCGCTGTGTGATACGACGATGCCTTGCTCATCAGATAGACCGCGATGCCGCCGAAATCCGAGGGCTCGCCGAAGCGGCGCACCGGAATGCGCGGCATCACATTTGCGACGAACTTTTCGTTGCCCATGATCCCCGCCGTCATGTCGCTCTTGATCCAGCCGGGCAGGATCGCATTCGCCGTCACGCCCTGCCGCGCCAGTTCGACCGCCAGTGCGCGCACCAGCGCGTTGATCGCCGCCTTGGTCGCCGCATAGTGCTCGTTGCGCGCAGTGCCGAAGATCGACGCGAGGCTCGATGTCGCCACCAGCCGCCCGAATTTGTCGCCGGCCTCGGCGCGTTCCGTCATGTGCCGCGCGGCGACCTGGAAGGCATGGAAGACGCCGTCCAGATTGGTGGCGAACATGGTGCGCCACTGTTCTTCGGTGCGGTCGATGAAATTGTGCCGGCCACCGCCGCCGATGCCGGCATTGGCGAAGCAGCCATCGACACGGCCGAATTTTTTGAGCGTGGCATCCATCGCCGACTTCACCGAGGCGGTGTCGGTAACGTCGCAGACCAGCGTGTCCACCTTGCCGGTGCAATCCGCCATGCTGGCAGCTGCCGCCTTGTTCTTCTCGGCATTGCGGCCCCAGATCGAGACATTGCAACCGGCGGTGGCCAGCGCCTGCGCGATGCCGAGGCCGATGCCGCCATTGCCGCCGGTGATGACGGCCACGCGGCCGCTGAGGTCGAAAATGTGTGTTGGCGTTGCCATGTCAGCGTTTCCATGTTTGGCGCACGTTATGCCGTGCGTCCGTTGGTGGGCTGGTGTTCCCCAGGAAGCATGGACAAGCGCGTCTGAAAAATCAAATATGCCGCCTGACATACAATCGCATGATCCCGAAAAGTGGATGCCGGTTTTCGGATCAGATCATGCCCAGATAGAGCTTCCACACCGCGGAATAAACACGCGGATCATCCCGTGAGGAAACCATGCAGTTCAAACACGTCACGCTCGATTTCGACGGCAATGTCGCCATCCTGAAGCTCGATCATCAGGAGGTCATGAACGCGGTCTCGGTCGACATGCTCGGCGGCCTCGGCGAGGCGCTGGACGAGATCGATGATCGCAAGGCGGATGTGCGCTGCGTGGTCCTCACCGGCGCCGGCCGTGCCTTCTGCACGGGCGCCAATCTTCAGGGGCGCAACAATCAGCTCACAAAGGCGCGCAGCAATGCCGGCGCCACGCTGGAGACTGCCTTCCATCCGTTCCTGCGCCGGCTGCAGAACCTGCATTGCCCGATCGTTACCGCGGTGAATGGCCCCGCCGCCGGCGCCGGCATGAGCTTCGCGCTGATGGGCGATCTCATTTTGTGTGCGCGCTCGTCCTATTTCCTGCAGGCGTTCCGCCGTATCGGTCTGGTGCCGGATTGCGGCTCGACCTGGATTCTGCCCCGCATGATCGGCAAGGCGCGTTCGGTCGAACTGTCGTTGCTTGGTGAAAGGCTGCCGGCCGAGAAGGCGCTGGAATGGGGCCTCGTCAATCGTGTCTATGATGATGCGGCGCTGATGGATGAAACCATGAAGCTCGCCCATGAACTCGCCAACGGCCCGACCATCGCACTGTCGCTGATCCGCAAGCTCTACTGGGAAAGCCCGGAGAATTCCTTCGAGGACCAGATCAATCTCGAGGTCCAATCGCAGCGCGCCGCCGGTGCTTCGCCCGACTTCAAGGAAGGCGTCGCGGCGTTCCTGGAAAAACGTCCGGCCAAGTTCACGGGCCAGTAAGCCTTGAGCGCGGCGTCCGTCGCGGAGCTTTTGGCGCGCAGTGCGGTGGCGTGGTGCCCCGGCGCGACGGGCGTGGCGTCGGCAACGCGGCTGTCCGGTGGCGCCAGTCAGGAGACGTGGTCGTTCGATATCACGCATCCCGATGGTGCCATCGGCGCCATCCTGCGCCGCGCGCCGCCGGGCTATGGCGCGGCGCCCGGCCGTGCTGCGGGTCTCGATGCCGAAGCGGTGCTGATGCAGCTTGCGCATGATGCCGGCGTGCCGTCGCCGAAGGTGCTGCATGTTCTCGGACCGGATGAGGATCTGGGAACGGGCTTCATCATGCAGCGGGTCGCTGGCGAAACCATCCCGCGCAAGATTTTGCGTGACGACGAATTCGCGCAGGCGCGCCCAAAACTCGCGCAACAGTGTGGCGGAATCCTCGCCGGCATCCATGGTCTCGATATCGCAGCACTGCCGCAGCTGCGACGCATGACAGCCGCGATCGAAATTTCCGATATTGCCAGGGAAATTGAGGGGTTTAACTGGCCAAGGCCGGTTTTCGCACTGGCACTGCGCTGGTTGCGTGATCACGATCCCGGCCCGTCCGAGCGCGTCACTCTGGTGCACGGCGATTTTCGTCACGGCAATCTGATGATCGGGCCCGATGGCGTGTGCGCAGTGCTGGACTGGGAGCTCGCGCATATAGGCGATCCCATGGAGGATCTTGGCTGGATCTGCGTCAATTCATGGCGCTTTGGAGCGATCGACAAACCGGTCGGTGGTTTCGGCGCCTATGAGGATTTGTTCGCAGCTTACGAGGCGGCGTCGGGCATCAAGGTCGATGCCGAATGCGTAAAGTTCTGGGAAGTGATGGGCACACTGCGCTGGGGCGTGATGTGCGTCGGGATGATGCAGCGATTTCGACTGGGGCCGGATCATTCGATGGAGCGGGCGATGATCGGGCGGCGCTCGTCGGAAACCGAGATTGATCTGTTGCGGCTTCTTGCTCCGCGCGCATGATCCCGGAAAGTGGTTGCCGGTTTTCGGATTGGATCATGCGAAAGCAAAAGGGTGAGTGATGCAGGACGAACCGAAGCCGGATGAACTCGTCAAAGCCGTCGCGGATTTCCTGCGCAACGACATCACGCCGCAGCTGTCCGGTCATGCGGCGTTCAAGCTGCGCGTCGCAATCAACGCGCTCGATCTGGTGACGCGGCAGTTGACGCTGGAAGGTGCGAGCGATGCGAGCGAGGCCGCAAGCCTCTCGGCACTGCTGGGCACCACGGGATCGCTCAACGAACTCAATCAAATACTCGCCGCGCGCATTGCGAGCGGTGAGGCTGATCTCGATACGCCCGGTGTAAAGGATCACCTGTGGCAGACGACGCTGGCGAAACTCGCGGTCGATCAGCCCAATTATGCGGCGTATCAACGGGAGCTGAAAAAATAGGGTGGGCACGCGCAAGCGCGCCTTTGCCCACCCTGCGGCTCTGAAGCTACTTCCCCTTCCAGTTCGGCTTGCGCTTCTCCGAAAATGCCTTCGGTCCTTCGACATAGTCTTCCGACGCCGCCATTGCCTTCACCGCGGGATATTCGCGCTGTTCGGTGATCGCCTGTTCCAGCGACACCGCCATGCCCTTCTGGATTGCCTGCTTGGAGGCGCGGATCGACATCGGTGAGTTCTGGCAGATGGTCTCGGCCCAGCGCAGCGCGGCATTCAGGGCCTCGCCCTGCGGCACCACTTCATTGACGAAGCCGAGCTCATAACCTTCCTGCGGCTTCACGTGGCGTGCCGTGAGGATCATGCCCATGGCGCGCTTCATGCCGATCTGGCGTGGCAGGCGCTGCAGGCCGCCGGCCAAAGCGGCGAGGCCGACGCGTGGTTCCGGCAAGGCGAAGGTCGCATTCTCGGCGGCGATGATCAGGTCGCAGGCCAGCGCAATCTCGAAGCCGCCGCCCATGGCGACGCCGTTCACAGCCGCAATGATCGGCTTGTCGCAATCGAAGCGTGCTGTGAGGCCGGCAAAGCCCGACGTGTTCCAGCCGCGCTTGCCGCCTGCCGCCTGCCATTTCAGATCGTTGCCGGCGCAGAACGCCTTGTCGCCCGCGCCTGTGACGATCGCCACCCACTGGTCGGGATCGGCGGCGAAGTCGTTGAACACCTCGTGCAGCTCGTTATGCGCGTCGGTGTGCAGCGCGTTGTAAACTTCCGGGCGTGACAGCGTCACGATGGTGATCGGTCCCTTGCGGGTCACGGTTGAGAATTGCAGAGCCATCGCGGCCTCCCTCTTGTTTTTCGTTGCGCAGAATATTTGCGGCGGGGCCGTGCGTGACTTGCCGCGCTTGACTTGATCGAACGATGCCATCTTAATCGCCCGATTAACAAGAGCAACAAAGCTCATCAAAACAATCGGGAGAGCGCCTTGGATTGTTCCTTGCCGGCCGATCTGGTCGCCTATCTCGCCGAACTCGATAGCTTCATCCTGCGCGAGATCAAGCCGATGGAAGACGCGGACGATAACATCCGTTTCTTCGATCATCGTCGCGAATGGGCGCGCACCGATTTCGACAATGGCGGGCTGCCTCGACACGAATGGGAAGCGCTGCTGCGCCAGGCAAAGAACCGCGCCGACAAGGCCGGCCATCTCCGCTTCGCAATCCCGAAGCGCTATGGCGGCAAGGACGGCAGCAATCTCTGGATGGCGGTGATCCGCGAGCATTTCGCCGCCAAGGGTCTTGGTCTGCACAACGATCTGCAGAACGAACACTCCATTGTCGGGAATCTGCCGCTGGTAACGATGCTGGATCGCTATGGCCGCGACGACCAGAAGGAGATGATCGAAGGCTCCATCACCGGCAAGTATCGCATCACCTTTGGGCTCACGGAGCCCGAGCACGGCTCGGACGCCACACATATGGAGACGACGGCGGTCGAGGCGACACGAGACGGCGTCAAGGGCTGGGTCATCAACGGCGAGAAGATGTGGACCACCGGCATGCATGTGGCCACGCATTGCGCGCTGTTCGCGCGAACGTCGGGGAATGACGGGGATGCGCGCGGCATCACCTGTTTCCTGGTGCCGGCCAAGGCCGCAGGCGTGAAGATCGAAGAATATATGTGGACCTTCAACATGCCCACGGACCATCCGCGTGTCTCGTTCACCGATGTGTTCGTGCCGGATGATGCGCTGTTCGGCGAGATCGGCCGCGGGTTATCGCTGGCGCAGTGTTTCGTGCATGAGAACCGCATCCGCCAGGCTGCGAGCTCGCTGGGGGCGGCGGTCTATTGCATCAATGAGAGCGTGAAATACGCGCGCGAGCGAAAGCCGTTCGGCGAGGAACTGGCGCGCAACCAGGGCATCCAGTTTCCATTGGTCGAACTGGCGACGCAGGCAGAGATGCTGCGGCTGCTGATCCGCAAGACCGCATGGGAGATGGACCAGCTCACCCAGGCCCAGGTCGAGCACACGCTGTCCGACAAGGTGTCCATGTGTAACTACTGGGCCAACCGGCTGTGCTGCGAGTCCGCCGATCGCGCGATGCAGGTGCATGGCGGCATGGGCTATTCACGCCACAAGCCATTCGAGCACATCTATCGCCACCACCGCCGCTATCGCATTACGGAAGGCAGCGAGGAAATCCAGAAGCGCAAGGTCGCGGGATTCCTGTTCGGCTATATGGGCGCGGGGAAGCATTGAAATCGCGATTATCGGAGGGATGGGTAGAGCGTGTTCGCGGAACCCATCCAACGACTAGTTGATATGCCCCGGAATTTCCGTAGGTGAAGTCACCAGATGCCGAGCGCCGGCGGAGGTCAGCTCCTCGCGGCCACCATAACCATAGAGCACGCCGATTCCCGGAATGCCGTTATTCGCGGCGCCGATGATGTCGTGCTTGCGGTCGCCGATCATGATGGCCCGGGCGGGATCGGTGGAGGTCTCGTCCAGCGCGTAGCGAAGCAGATCGCTTTTGTCGACGCGGGTACCGTCGAGTTCCGAGCCGAATACGTGCGTGAAATACTTGCGCAGGCCGAAGTGCTCGACGATGCGGTCGGCAAATACATGCGGTTTGCTGGTTGCGACAAAGAGCCGGCGGCCGGAAGTATGAAGCGTCTCCAGCGTCGCGGTGATGCCGTCATAGAGCGTATTCTCGAACAGTCCGATCGTACCGAAGCGTTCGCGATAGAGTTCGACGCCGCGATCGGCGTCTTTCTCGCCGCCAAGCAGTGCCACGAAGCTGGCGCGCAACGGCGGCCCGATGCACCAGGTCAGCTCGTCCTGGCTGGGAACGGGGATGCCGAGCTTATCAAGCGCATACTGGATCGAGCCCGTAATGCCGATCTTGGGATCGGTGAGCGTCCCGTCGAGATCGAAAAAGACCGTGTCGATCACATGTTGCTTCATCTAGTTCGCATACCTTGCGGTGAGGTCGCGCGAGATCCGCGAACCTTCGTCGATATAGCGGCGGATCGCGATAGTCGCGGCAGGTGTGCAGGTCCGGTAGGTCTGCTGGAAGCCGTTATAGCCGCGGTTGAAGCCGGCGATCATGCGCGCGCGGCGCTCGCCGGACGGCGTCTCGGCGTCGACCAGCGCCTGCATCTCGTTGCGCCACTTGTTGCCTTCGTTATTGCCGCAAATGCCGCGCAGGTAATGCAGCGCGCCGAGGATCTCCGACATCCGCTGCAGATCGTTGTCGAATGGCGCAGCCGCGTCCTGCCCCCGGGCAGAGCCAGCGCAGATCGTCACAACGGTCAGAATGAGGAGCAGATGCTTCAACATGAATGGTCCCGGAACCCGGCTGATATGCCTTTTCAAGCCGTCTGAAGCAAGGCAACGCTGCCGCAGCGGCAAGGAGCTATCTATGGTCCGACCAGGTCTTCCGCCATGGCAAGGATCGGACCGAGGCCGTCGGTGGTCTTCAAGGCGCCGAGATCGTCCGGCGCGACCCACTGGAAATCGTCGAGCTCGTCGTTCAGCCTGGGTTCGCCAGCCACCCAGCGTGCGGCAAAGGACATGATCAGGTAATGCCCGGTCACCTTGTCGTTCGGCAGCACTTCGCGAAAGCCGGACAGGCCGACAATGTCGATGGTCAGCCCGGTCTCCTCCATCACTTCGCGCGCGAGGGCGACGGCGAGGGATTCGCCGAATTCCACGCGCCCGCCGGGGAGCGAATAGAAGCCCTTGCCGGGCGAGCGGGCGCGGCGGACCAGCAGCACCTTGCCGTCCCGGAAGATGGCGGCGCTGGTGGCGAGTTGCGGATGGGCGGGAGGAGCAATGGTCACGAGGTCACTGCGCCATGATGCTGTCAACGTTGGATTCCTCATCGCGGCCGTTGATGATGCCGCCGGCGGTTCCGACCATCGGCTTGACCCAGCCGGCAGCCTGTTCGGCCAGCATCGCGCGGGTGCGGTCATGATGCACGGTGCGCATGGCGTCACCGACGGTGATCAGGATCTGCGTCATGTTCGTGACCAGCGCGTCGAATTCGGCGCGGATATCGGGGCGTGCAGCCTCATAGGAAGCGATGGCGAGATCGCGTGCCTTGAAGTTGGATTTGATGAAGTGCCCGGCATAGCTGAGCGGCTGCCACTCCAGAAACAGCTCATAGCAGTCCGGCATGTCCGGGATCAGCTCAAGCAGCATGATGGCTTCGTTGAAGTGATTCAGATAATCGGTGGCCAGACCCGTGCGTGGATTGATGTTCGCGGCCATCAGTTCAGCGGCGGACGCGACCGGGCCAGCACCGGCGCCGGCCAGGTCGTGGTGGTCATGCTGCGCCGGTTGCAGGGCCGTCAGGGTCATGTGTCGCACTGTTGGTGTTTCGGGTTAAAACCGCCTGAACAAGGATTGCGGATCGAGAATGTGTGGGCGGTTTGTCATTACGTCGGCGCCGGAAGCGTTACGGCAGGTATTCGGCTATGTTGAGCAGCCGAACTTCCCTGCCAGATACAATGTTGCGCCGACGCAGCCGGTTCCCGTTGTCATCGTTGAAAACGGATCCCGGCATTTCCGTCTGATGCGATGGGGCCTTTTGCCCTCCTGGGTCAAGGACCCGCGGAAGTTTACGCTTCTGATTAATGCACGCGCCGAGACGGTACAGGAAAAGCCTGCCTTCAAAAACGCGATTCGCCGCCGACGCTGTCTGATTCCGGCCGATGGTTACTACGAATGGCAAAATCGCGGTGAACGCAAACAACCGTATTTTATCCATCCACATGCGGGCGGACCGATGGGCTTCGCGGGTCTTGCCGAAACCTGGATGGGGCCGAACGGTGAAGAAGTCGACACGGTTGCGATCATTACTGCGCAAGCCAGCACGGGCATGTCGGTTCTGCACCATCGCGTACCGGTGACGATCACGCCGGATCATTTCGGCCGGTGGCTCGATTGCAGTGCGGATAGCGCATCCGACGTGATGACGATGCTCGCTGCCCCCGGAGACGGCACCTTCGCCTGGCATCCGGTGGCGATGGCCGTCAACAAGGTGGCCAATGACGATGCACAGCTCATCCTGCCGATCTCGGCAGAGGAAGCTGCTGTGGAGCAGGTGAAGCCGGTGCGGGCGCCGCGCAAGGTGATGGTGAGCGAGGACGACGGTCAGGGCTCGCTGTTTTGACAGCAGGACGGGTAGAGCGTCTTCGCGAACCCCATCCTTGCTGGACGCCAAGGCGATGGGTTTCGCTACGCTCTACCCATCCAACAATTGCGACCTACGGCGTCAGCGGACGCCCGTCGAGCCACTTGGCATAGATCACGCGTTTCTGTTCGCCATAGCCGAGCGACTCGTAGAATGCCTGCACCTTGGTGTTGTCCGAGCGCACCATCAGCTGCATTTTCTCGATACCGCGTTCGCGCAGCCAGTCTTCGGCTGCCGTCATGATGCCGCGGCCGAAATCCTGGCGCTGATGGTCCGGATCGACCGAGACGTAATAGACCCAGCCGCGATGGCCGTCATGGCCGACGAGTACGGAGGCGACGATGGTCTTTCCCTTGCGGCCGACCAGCACATCGGCATTGGTGCCGGCGCGCGCCAGCCGGATATCGGCTTCCGGATCATTCCAGGGCCGCACCAGTCCGCAGCGCAGCCAGAGCTGGATGACCGCCTGAATATCGGTGTCGACGAGCCGGGCAACTTTCAATGTTGCACCGGCAGCAGCACCTTGCCCGGATTGAGGATGTTCAGCGGGTCCAGCATGGTCTTCAGGCTGCGCATCAGCTCGATGGCGACGGGGTCCTTCACCGAGGGCAGCTCAGCCGCCTTCATCTGGCCGATGCCGTGTTCGGCGGAGATCGAACCGCCCATGCGCAGCACGACCTCGAAGACGACTTCGTTGACGTCATGCCAGCGCGCCAGGAATTTCTCGCGGCCGTCGCTGTCGCCAAGCGTCTCCTTGGGCTGACTAACATTGTAGTGGATGTTGCCGTCGCCGAGATGGCCGAACGGCACCGGCCGCGCGCCGGGCATCAGCTTCACGACGGCAGCATTGGCTTCAGCAATGAAGGCAGGTACCGATGCGACGGGGACCGAGATGTCGTGCTTGATCGAGCCGCCTTCCGGCTTCTGCGCCGGCGAGATTTCCTCGCGCAGTTTCCAGAACGCCTGACGCTGGGCGATATTCTCGGCGATCACGGCATCGTCGACGATGCCGTCTTCCATGCCGCGCTCCAGGATCGCTTCCAGCGTGGCGCGCGCGTCGTCGCGTCCCGAGGACAATTCCATCAGCACATACCAGGCGTGCTTGCCGGCGAGGGGATCGCGAATGCCGATGCCGTGGCGGACGCTGAAATCCACCGCGATATCGGCGATCAGTTCGAAGCTGGTGAGATTGCCGGCGGCTTCGGAGCGCGAGATGCCGAGCAGTTTCAGCGCATCGTCCGGCGATCTCAGGCCGACAAAGGCGGTCTCGACCGCGCGCGGCTTCGGAAACAGTTTCAGCGTTGCGGCGGTGATGATGCCCAGCGAGCCCTCGGCGCCGATGAAGATGTTGCGCAGGTCGTAACCGGTGTTGTCCTTCTTCAGCTTCGACAGGCCGTTGAGAGTGCGGCCATCGGCCAGCACCACTTCGAGGCCCAGCGCCATCTCGCGCGCCACGCCATAGGCGAGCGCCGTGGTGCCGCCGGCATTGCTGGAGAGATTGCCGCCGATGGTGCAGCTCCCCTCGGAGCCCAGTGACAGCGGGAACAGCCGGTCGGCTTCCGCGGCGCGCTGCTGCGCGACCTGCAGCACGAGGCCGGCTTCCACCGTCATGGTGTTGGACGAGGTGTCCAGATCGCGCACCTTGTCCATCCGGCGCATCGACAGCACCACCTCGCCGCCATAGGGCGTCTGGCCGCCGACGAGGCCGGTATTGCCGCCCTGCGGCACCAGCGCGGTGCGCGTCTCGGTGGCGAGTTTGCAGATCGCGGCGACTTCAGCCGTCGAGCCCGGGCGCAGCACCAGCGGTGACGTGCCAAAAAACAGGTTGCGATCCTCGGTGACGTATTGATGCACGTCGGCCTGATCGGTGATGGCGTATTTGTCGCCGACGATGGCCCGGAAGCGCGCGATGGTTTCGGGGGAGAGCGTGGGCGGCTTCGGCTGGACGATATTCATAACTATTCCCTTGGATATTTTCTTGGCGCGTTTCTTGGTCTCGCGTTCGATTTACACGGCGGCGCGGCGCAGCCGGTCGTTGATGGCTTCGCCGAGCCCGTGGTTCGGCACCGGCATCACCGCGATACTGGTGGCGCCCGAAGCGATGGCAGCGGCGTCGAGCGCGCGAAGATAGCCGAAAAGATTGGTGGCGGCTTCCTCGAGATCGCCCTGTTCAGACAAATTCAGGATAGCGGCGGCGCCCTCCATACCTGGCAGCGGGGCCGATCCGAAGGCCAGCAAGGCCTCACCGGGGTTGACGGCCTCGGCCAGCAGCCGCACCCGTGTCCGCGGCGCGTAATGCGAGGCCAGCATGCCCGGCGCCAGCGGCTGGTTTGTATCGCTCGCGAGTTCATCCGGCGGGCTTGCCAGCGGCTGACCCAAGACCCGCTCGATCGCCTCGCGCGGCAGGCCGCCCGGCCGCAGCAGCATCGGCTGGTCGAAACAACCGACGATGGTGGATTCAACGCCCACCTCAACCGGCCCGCCATCGAGAATCATGTCGATCCGGCCCTCCAGATCGCTCAGCACATGGGCTGCGGTGGTCGGCGAGACGTGTCCGGAGATATTGGCCGATGGCGCCACCACGGCACCGCCAAAGGCCTGCAGCAGCGCGTGGGCCACGGGATGCGCCGGTACGCGGATGGCGATCGTGTCGAGGCCGGCGGTGGCCAGGTCGGCTACCGGACAGTCCGCCGCCTTGGGTAGCACCAGCGTCAGCGGTCCCGGCCAGAACGCTTCGGCCAGCGCCAGCGCGCGCGCATCGAAGCGGGCAATGCGCCGGGCAGCGGCGAGATCGGCCACATGGGCGATCAGCGGATTGAACGACGGCCGGCCCTTGGCCTCATAGATCCCCGCCACGGCCCGCGGATTGGCCGCATCCGCGCCGAGCCCGTAGACCGTCTCGGTGGGGAACGCCAGCAGCCCGCCTGCGCGCAGGCAGCGCGCCGCCTCCACAATATGGGCGGTGTCGGCAGGGCTCATCCGGGTTGTCAGGCCTGTGGCCATGCAGGGCAGATCCTTGTTCTGGAAAATCGGTCAGGCTTCTTTACCGGGGTTCTTGCAGGATGCGAAACCCAAGGCTATAAGCCGCGCTCTTAGTCGGAGTGTGGCTCAGCCCGGTAGAGCACTGCGTTCGGGACGCAGGGGTCGCAGGTTCGAATCCTGCCACTCCGACCATGATTTCAATGGCTTAGCGCTCACTTGCAGCGCCCCTATTGGCCAGAATCTCCCGATTTTCATCTGAAAACAGCCGGTCCATCGGCTCACCGACGATGTTCGGTGCGGCGGCGCGATCGCGCGCGGTGGAATCGCCGAATTCCGCCCCCACATATGCAGTCCCATGCGTCGCGCCGGCGTCCGCTTGGCATCGTTTCTCGCCGAGAGATAAGCCTACCCTGATGACCCCACCCAATGCCCTCCGCGATTTCGTTGATCGCCATGACCGTCTTTTTGTCCTGACCGGCGCCGGCTGCAGCACCAATTCGGGCATTCCCGATTATCGTGACACCGACGGCAACTGGAAGCGGACGCAGCCCGTCACGTTTCAGGCGTTCATGGGCGAGGAACTGACGCGGCAGCGCTACTGGGCACGCAGCCTCATCGGCTGGCGGCGGTTTGGCCAGGCGCGGCCGAACGATGCGCATCACGCATTGGTGCGCCTCGAACAGCTCGGCAAATGCGAGGTGCTGCTCACCCAGAATGTCGACCGGCTGCATCAGGTCGCCGGCAGCACGGGGGTGATCGACCTTCATGGCCGGCTCGATCGTGTTCGCTGCATGGGATGTGAACGTCGCATCCAGCGCGACGAGTTTCAGCACGAGATGGGTCGCTTGAACGCAGGATGGCTCGACCTCGATGCGGCCGTTGCGCCTGATGGCGATGCCGATCTGGAGGACGTTGATTTCGCGTCTTTCGTGGTGCCGGCCTGCACGCAGTGTGGCGGCATCCTCAAGCCGGACGTGGTGTTCTTCGGTGAGAACGTGCCGCGCGAATTCGTCGATGCTGCGCTCGGCCATCTGCACAAGGCCGACGCTATGCTGATCGTCGGCTCGTCGCTGATGGTGTATTCCGGCTTCCGCTTCGTTCAGGCCGCTGTGCGTGCCGGGATCCCCATCGCGGCGATCAATCTCGGCCGCACGCGCGCCGATGAATTTCTCAGCTTCAAGGTCGAGGACCGCTGCGAGGATGCGCTGACGTTTCTGTTGTAGCGGCGGCAATGGCCGCGGAGACAAGACGGCAGCTTACGCCGCAAGGTCCCACAGACGTGGACAGCCGCGCAAAACCACGGCCCGGCCCGTGGGTGTCAGCGTCGGATCGGTGTCCGACAGCGCGACGAGCCCCATAGCAACCAGCTGATCGAGAACGTAACGGTTCAGCCGAACGGGCAGGCCGGCTGGGCGGAGTGCCCGCAGCGTGTCCCATTGATCTTCGGTGAGCTGATATTCGGTCTCGGTCGGCATGGTGTCCTGCTTAGGTCAATCAATTCAGTGTGGGTGGCTTACGAGCGTCGCATGAATTTGATGCGACAACGCGGCGGCTAAATCTGGAAATCACCGGATTGTTAGGCGATGCCAAGGCGCTGCTTTTGCGCAGCTGTCACATGGACGTGCAACAGAACGCGCAAACACAAGCGCGAATCACGGCGTGCTCAGACCTAATGAAAAGTGGAACGATGTGCCACCCGCATTGAGAAATATCATTCAGCTGATGCGCGCGCGCCTCAGCTGGGGATGGCTTGGCGCAATCCTTAGCATAGCGATCGCGACCATCGCGTTTATGGCGCTGACCAAGGCGCTCAAGGGCGTGGATTTCGCCCATGTGCTGGCGGCGATGCAGACGGTGCAGCCGACGAGCATTGCGCTCTCGCTGTCCCTGGTGGCGATCTCCTATGGCAGTCTGACGCTGTATGACTGGCTCGCGCTGCAGATGATCGGGCGGGGGGACATTCCCTTCAGGATTGCGGCGCTGGCCAATTTCACCAGCTATCCCATTTCGCACGGCACCGGCGCCGTGCTGCTGGTCTCATCGGCGGTGCGCTACCGGATCTATGCACCACACGGCATCGGTCCTGCCGGCGTCGCGCGTATCTGCTTCCTGACCGGACTCACCTTCTGGCTCGGCAATCTCACCGCGCTGGCGCTCAGCACCCTGCATGAGCCGGGCGCCATCAGCCGGATCGATCAGCTCTCGCCCGAGATCAACCGCTTCATCGCTGTCGCAATTCTCGTGGGCATCGTCGCCTATGTCGCCTGGACGTGGAACGGTATGCGGACGCTCGGCGGCCGCAACTGGTCGGTGCCGGTGCCCAGCGGGCGCAACGTGTTCTTTCAGATCGGCATCGGGCTCGTCGATCTCGGGGCGGCGGCGCTGGCGATGTATGTGCTGATCCCCGAAACGATGGATGTCGGCGTCGCGCAGGTGATCGTCGTCTTCATCGCTGCGACGCTTTTGGGATTCGCCAGCCACGCACCCGCGGGCATCGGTGTGTTCGACGCAACGATCCTCGTCGGGCTCGGCGGCGAACATACTGAAAAATTGCTGGCCGTGCTGCTGCTGTTCCGGCTGTTCTACCACCTGATTCCGTTCGTGCTGTCGCTGGCGCTGTTCGGCGCCGTCGAGGCCTATCGGAATGTGAACAGACGCAAGCTGGCCTGAACTACTTCGGCAACGTCAGCACCGCCGATTGCGCGTAGCCGCGGAACGGGCGTTTGAAATCGAGATTGGCATGGTGACGCTCGGCGAGCGTCTTCAGCACATCGAGAAGTTCGCGGCGCGGCGTCACGTCGAACAGTGTCAGCCAGCGCAGCAGCAGTGTGCTGGCGAGTTTGGGCAACCGCTCCTGATGGCCGAAATCGACGATGTGCAGTTGCCCGCCGGGCTTGAGCTGCGACACGGCATGATCGAGCACATCCTGCCAGCTCGGGATCATCGACAGGCTGTAGGAAATCATGACGTGATCGAATAACGGAACGGCAAAGATGCGTGCCGGATCGAAATTCGTCGCATCGCCATGGGCGACGCGGACGGTATCCGCGAGGTCGTTGCGTGCAATCGATGCGATGGCCGTGGTCAGCATCTCGGTCGAAATATCGATGCCGTAAAATACCGCCTGTGGATATTTCCGGGCAGCCTGAACGAGATTGCGGCCGGTACCGCAGCCGATTTCCATCACCGATGCGCCCGGCGTTGGTGACAGTTCGGCGATGAGCTGGTCGCGGCCGAGAAGATAGTACCGGCGCGTCGCGTCATAGATGAAGCGCTGCCAGCGATACATCCGGTTCATGCGATGCGTGGCCTCGTTCGACCACGCAGGCTGACCGCCATCCTCGTATTCGGAGACAATCGTCATGGCTCACCTCATCGCTCAACTATCAGCGCGATCCTTTTCATCGCCACACGACAGCGGTGTGACAGTGGCTTTGTGGCAAGAAAGTCGCTGATTGGAGAAGGTTCTGTCGCAAAACCGCAGTCTGCGCTTGATAAAAATATCAGATTGTCGATTCGAAGGGTCCAAGAAGCCGATGAATACGCATCTGATCGCCGACGCCGTTCGCAATAGCCGTGGTCGCGAGGAAACGACGATCTGGGACAGGCTGTTTGCCTTCTGGTTCCGCCGGCTGGTCTACACCCAGATCTGGGAAGATCCCGAGGCGGATATGGCGGCACTGCAGCTGGCGCCCGGTTCCACCATCGTCACCATCTCCAGCGGCGGCTGCAACGCGCTGTCCTATCTGTCAGCGAAGCCCGAGCATGTCTATGCGGTCGATCTCAACGAGGCGCATCTGTCGCTGTTGAAGCTGAAACTCGCCGGCTTGCGCGCGCTGCCGAACTACCAGGACTTCTGGAAATTCTTCGGCGAAGGCGCGTCGGATACCAATGTGGGTCTGTACCGCGAACGGCTGCGCCCGCTGCTCGATGCCGAAGCGCGCGGCTATTGGGACGAGCGCGATATCCAGGGCCGCCCCCGTTATGGTTACTTCAGCGACGGCTTCTATCGCCATGGCGCGCTCGGCCGCTTCATAGGCTTCGCGCATGGTCTGGCGAAGCTTGCTCGCATCGATCTCAAGGCGTTGCTGCACGACGACGCCCAGTCGCCCGCGCGCAAGCGCGCGCTGGAGCGCCTGCACTGGCTGTTCCATTCGCGGCTTGCCCGTATGATGACGAAGACGCCGGCCCTGTTGTTCAGCCTCGGCATTCCGCCGCAGCAGCGCACGCTGCTCGGCGGCAATCAGCCGCTCAATGAAGTGCTGCATCAGCGCCTGCTCGCGCTGATCGACGTGCATCCGAACGCGAACAACTATTTCGCCTGGCAGGCGCTGAGCCGCAGCTATGCCGGCCCCGGCGACAAATGCCTGCCACTGTATCTGCAGCAGAGCCGCTATGCGGAAACTGCCAGCCGCGCCGCGCTGGTCACACCGGTCCATGCCAATCTGCGCGTGTTCATTGAGAGTCTGCCCGCCCGCCAGATCGACGCAGTGGTGCTGCTGGATTCGCAGGACTGGATGGCGCCGGACGAAATCCGTGCGCTGTGGGATGCGATCGACCGCGCCGGCAATGACGGCATCCGCGTGATCTTTCGCACGGCCGGCGCTGAATCGCCGCTGGACGATCCGGAACATGCCTCGCTGCGCGAGACGTGGCAGCGCGACGACGCGCGCAGCGCTGCAGGTCTGGCTGCGGATCGCTCGGGCATCTATGGCGGGTTTCATCTGTATACGCGGAAGGGGTGATTCTAACCTCGCCCCGCTTGCGGGGAGAGGTCGTCCTTCGCATGCGTAGCATGTGAAGGCGGGTGAGGGGGACTATCCTCATGCTCCGAGCCTGCTGATAGTCCCCCTCATCCGACTCGAACGCGCTTCGCGCCTTCGAGCCACCTTCTCCCCGCATGCGGGGAGAAGGAAGCGGCTCACACCCCCAGATAAATCTGCTGGATGTACTTGTCGCCGGCGATCTCCGCCGACGTTCCCTCACGGATCGTCCGCCCGTGTTCCAGCACATAGATCCGATCCGCGATCCGTAGCGTCGATGTCGCGTCCTGTTCGACGATCAGGATCGCTGTACCGTCTTTCCTGATCTGCTGGATCGAGTCGAAGATCAGCCCCTTCAGCCGCGGCGCGATGCCGACAGAGGGCTCGTCGAGCAGCAGCAGTTCCGGCCGCCCCATCAGGGCACGGCCGATGGCCACCATCTGCTGCTCGCCGCCGGACAGTGTGCTGGACTGCTGCCATTGCCGCTCGCGCAGCACCGGGAACAGCGCGAAGACGCGCTCTAGGTCCTTCTCGACGTCGGCGTTATTCTTGCGCAGGTAAGCGCCGAGCTGCAGGTTCTTCAGCACTGAGAGTTCCGAGAACAGCTTGCGCCCCTCGGGACAGTGGCAGATGCCCCTGGCGACGACATTATACGGCTCGATCGGATGCAGCGACGCGTCCTTGAAGTTCAGCGTGCCCTGCGAGGCGATGCTGCGGGAGATGGCCTTCAGCAGCGTGGTCTTGCCGGCGCCATTGGGGCCGAGCACGCCCACGAGTTCGCCTTTCTCGACCTTGATCGAGACGGACTCAATCGCCAGCGCCTTGCCATAGCTGACCTTGAGATCGGCGACTTCAAGCAGGGGCATGAGCGTCCTCCGTCTTGCCGATATAGGCCTCGATCACCTTCTCGTTCTTCACGATCTCTTCCGGCGGGCCGATGGCGATGATCTCGCCGAAATTCATCGCGATGACGCGCGATACGAGTGCCATGAATTCGCGGAGTTTATGTTCGATCAGAAGGATGGTGAGGTTTTCCTCGCGATGCAGCCGGCGGATCAATTGCGCCAGTTGCTCGATCTCGCTGCTCCCCAAGCCTGCAAAAGGCTCGTCGAGCAGCAACAGGTCCGGCCGGGTCGCCAGTGCGCGCGCGATTTCGAGCCGCCTGAGGTCGCCGTAAGGCAGCGTCTCCACAGGCTCCCTGTCACGTCCGCCAAGCCCGACCTGGGCGAGCAGGTAGCTGGCGCGCGCCTCCTTGTCCTTGTCCTGGCTGGCGCGGGGGGACATGCAGGCGACCAGCACGTTCTCCAGCAGGTTCATGCCGACGAACGGCCGCGTGAGCTGGAAGGTTCGCGCCATGCCGCGATTGACGACCTTGTATGGCGCGAGCTCACGCACCAGATCGCCGTTGAAATGGATGGTGCCGGAAGTCGGCTGCATGAAGCCGGTGAGGATGTTGAACAATGTGGTCTTGCCGGCCCCGTTAGGGCCGAGAATGCCGGTGAACTCGCCTTTCTTCAGGGTGAAGGACGCGTTCTTGACGGCGGTCAGGCCGCCGAAGCGCTTGGTCACGCCGTTGACTTCGAGCAGGTCGGTCATCGGAAACGCTCCGTCATGCGGCGCCACAGGGGAGCGATCAGTCCGTTGGGCAGGAAGAACAGGATCAGCATCAGGGTCAGCGTGTAGATCCACAGCCGGTATTCGCCGAAGCCACGCAGCATCTCGGTGAGCAGCGTCAGCAGGATCGCGGCAACGGCAGCGCCGTAGATCGAGCCGATACCGCCGACATAGACCATGATGATGACGGTGATCGACACCACGACGGAGAACAGCGGCGGCGACACCTGGAGCTGGTAATGCGCGTAGAGCGCGCCGCCCAGACCGGCAAAGCCGGCCGATATCATCAGCGACACGATCTTATAGAAGGTGACATTGATGCCGGCGGCCTGACAGGTGGCTTCGTCGCCGCGGATCGCACGCAGCAGCAGGCCCCAATGGGATTGCGCCAGCAGCGTCAGCGCGATCACCGTGACCGCCAGAATGGCGAGCACGAACCAGTAGTAATGCAGCGGATTCTTGATCAGGGGATCGAGGCCGTAGAGGCCCTCCTCGCCGCCGGTATATTCCCAGAAGATCAGGCACAGGCGCTGCAGGATGGCGGAAGCCGACAGCATGGCCAGCGCAAAGTAGGGCCCGCGCAGGCGCAGCGTGGGGAAACCCACCAGCAGGCTGAAGGCGATGGCGATGACGACGCCCAGCGGCAGGCTGATCCACGGGCTGGCGGACCAGATGCTGGAGAGGAAACCGGCGGTATAGGCGCCGGTGCCGATGAACAGCGAATGTCCGAAGTTCTCGCGGCCGGTGAGGCCGGACATGAAGTCCCAACTCGACGCCCAGATGCCGTAGATCGCGCACACTGTCAGCACGCCGGTGAGATAGTTGCTGGCGGCGAACATGGGCGCCAGCGCGAGAATGGCGACGACGATGATGCCGCCGGCGATATCGATCGGTGAAATGCGCTTCATGTCAGAACGCCGCCCGTCGACCAAGGATTCCGGATGGCCGTATCATCAGCGTGACGACGACCGCGACCAGCGACACCAGCTCGGTCCATGATGACGAAATCAGATAGGCCACGATGGTCTCGGAATAACCGAGGATCAGCGATGCGATGATGCTGCCGGGGATCGAGCCCAGCCCGCCAACGATGACAATGGCGAAGGCCTTCACCATCGGCAGCAGGCCCATGGTCGGCTGCACCGTAAGGAAAGGCGACACCAATACGCCGGCGAGCGCCGCAGTGCCGGCGGAGATCGCCATCACGATGGAGAAGATGCGGTTGGTCGGAATCCCCATATATTGCGCGGCTTCCGGATCCTGCGACACCGCGAGGATGGCCGCGCCGAGGCGCGTGCGCTGGATGAACAGCCACAGGCCGAGCAGCACAAGGACGCCGGCAACGAGTGCCAGCAGGCGCTGGCCGGAGATATCGACGCCGCCGATCGATAGCTTGTCAGCGACAAAGGAGGGGACGTTGCGATATTCGGAACCGAAAGTGATGAACAGCGCCTGCTCCACAGCCAGCGACACAGCCAGCGTAATCATCAATACGGCAAGCTGTGACGATCGCAGTGGACGCACCAGAAAGCGCTCCATCACCACGCCGAAGCCTGCGACGATCAACACTGCCAGCGGTGCAGCGATGAAGAGCGGAACGCCGAGCAGCGAGGTGAGGACATAGGCCGCATAGGCGCCGAGTGCGTAGAACGAGCCATGGGCGAGATTGAGGATGCGGGCGACGCCGAAGATCAGGGTGAAACCAACGGCCAGCATCGCATAGATGGCGCTGGAGACCGCGCCGTAGATCAGAATCTGAAGCATGAGAACCCGCTGTTGAAGACCGGACAGAAGAGGGCGAACGCGTGAAGGTTCGCGCCTCCCTTTTTCCGGCCGGCGAGAGGATCGCCGGCCGTGCGGTTACGCTGCGATCATGATGATCGCGATCAACAGGTCAGTTGCTCATCCAGGGCGGCGCGATCATCGGCCCGGTGGCGGCTTCCTTGGGCCAGACAACGACGCGCTCGCCGTTCTTCTGCCACTGCACGAACAGGAGGTTCTGCAGTCCCGGTCCGGTCTTCACGTCGTGAAGTTCGTCGAAGACAAGCTTGCCGGCGATGCCGACATGGTCGGTCTTTTCGAGCTCCTTGATGACCGCGTCCGGTTCGATGGAGTTGGCGCGTTTCACGGCGTCCGAATAGACGTAGACCGAGTCATAGGCGCCGATGCCGGTGTAAACAGGCGCGGTACCGAAGCGCTTCACGAATTCATCCCAGAACGGAATGGTCTTTGGCGTAAGCGGTGCGCGGATCGCGAACATGCCGACGGTTTCGGCATTCGCCTTGCCGCTGACGCGGGTGAAGAAGTCGGCGTCCTGGCTCTTCACGTCGATGCCGCCGATCGGAATTGGCACCTGAGCGTCATGCCACTGCTTGACGAAGATATCCGAGGAGGCGTGCGACAGGATCACGATCAGATACTGCGCGCCGGAATTCTTCACCTTGGCGAAGAGCGGCGAGAAGTCCGAGGTCGAGGTGTCGAAGAACTCGGCCAGCGTCACGTCGGTGCCGCCTTCGGTGGCGCCCTTCTTCAGGATCGGAACGAGGTCCTGCACCCATTTGGCGTTCTCGCCTACAATGGCGATCTTCTTCAGGCCCATCTCGCCCTTGAGCTTGCCATTGATGAAGTCGACCAGCGCGCGGGCCTGATGCGCGGCGTTGATGGGGAAGGCGCGGAAGATGTATTTGTAGTTGTCATAGTCGGACTTCACCTTGGCGGTGATCGCCGGCGATGCAGCGCCGACGCCGATATAGATCGTCTTGGCGCTGGAAATATGCGGCAGCTGGGCCAGCGTCACGCCTGACGTATAGCCGCCGATCAGCACATTCACCTTGTCGTCTGCGGTGAGCTTCTTGATCGCGGCGATGCCCTGTTCGGGATTCTCGGTCTCGTCGGCGACAACCATTTCGAGCTTGCGGCCGAGCAATCCGCCCTTGGCATTGATCTCTTCGATGGCCAGCTTGGCGGCGTTCTGGGTGTCGCGGCCGACCTGCAGCTGGACCGACGTCGGAATGCCGATCTTGATCGGCGCTTGCTGGGCAGATGCTGGAGCGGTGGAAGCAAGGGCGCCAGCAACAATCATACTCGCAGCCGCAAGCGGCCTCAGAAATGAGTCCATGGTGTCTCTCCCTAGATGCATCTGGGTCGTTGCCCGATGCTTTTTTGTGTGATCACAGACTGCCAAGTGCGGCGAGAGCAAGTCAAGGAGGATTGCGCGCAGCAACACTGTGTCGCGGATTAAATTGCGAGCATTCACAACGTGTTTCTCTGCTGCGATGCGATGACTGCTTGCGTGATATGTAACGATGCTGCGGCGCGGGTGACGCATTGCAAGTTGCGAGCAGCTGCAACATGCGCATTCTCAAGTGGCCCGTTGGGAGGTGTCGTTGGGTACAGCCGGGGGCTGCCAAGGGGTGGGACCGCCGACGCAGGTAATAACGGCGGCCCCGTGCCGAGCATTGAAATTCGGGGCTGGAAAGCGACTTCCAAACCCCACTGCGCGACATGGCCGACGCTATCCCAGCCGTGTTTTGTCGCAACTTAAACCAAATCTTAACCTAACCGATTAGGCTTACCTGGCCGGCTTTTCGAGCATTTCTGGCAAGGGTGTAGAATAATCTACTCCGCAGCACGGGCCAGCAGCGTGATATCGTTGGCATTGGCGCAATAGTTCTCGTAATTCGCCGCCGCCGTTTTGGCTGCGAGGTGGGTCCCGCAGGCCCGCTTGTGTGCGCAACTGGCGCAGGCATGGCGCATCTCCATCATATGCGGCGGCTGGATCCTGGCAATGGCGGCCTCGTCGAAGCCGAGCGCGCGCAGCATCCGCGGCAATTCCTCGGCGCCGGTCACGCCCTTGCGCACGATCGTATCGAGATCGCTTGGCGCGAGACCAAGCTCATGGGCCATGCGTTTGAACTCGCCGCTGTCGAGTGCGCCGAGTTCGTTGAGCTGGCGGCGCTGGATCAACCAGTCGCCAAGGCGTTCGATGAAATTACTGACGAGGGGATAGGGCTGGACGGATGTCATGGCGGTCTCCGCTGCTGAAGTGATTGAGCGGAGGGTCGGCGCAGCGGCGCGGAGTCGCATTGCGCTGGATCAATTGGGCGCGCCGGGGACGGTTAGTCTTACCGCCAGAAATGCCTGCGCTGCAGGCGCTTTCGGGGGAAACTCAGGGCTGGATTCAGCGTTATCTGTGCTTAACTTAGCAACATTGTAGTCCAGAAGCCGGAACCGGCCTCGGGAGGCGTAAATGAGTTTGAAGCGGTTGATTGCGGCCTCGGCTGGCATTGCGCTGCTGGCGAGTTGTGGTGCCGCGCAGGCCGATTCCTACAAGCCCGGCGAATACCTGCTACTCGATCTGCAGAAGGCCGTGTTGTCGCCGAAATTGCTCGGCCCGCCCGCGTCATTCGAACCGGTGCAGATTCAGGCCAAGGCCGATGCCAAGACGGATGCGAAAGCCAATCCGGTAAAGGCGACGCCGCGTGTTGCGCGCGCGCAGGCTGCCAAGCCGGTGGCGCAGCGCGCCGCTGCGCAGAAGAAGGTTGCTCGCAGCCGCCGTGGCAATCCGCTCGATGCCAATGCGGCGGATACGCGGGTGCAGGTCTGGCCGTGCCGCACGGGCGGCATCTGCAACTGGCGAAAATGAGAAAGGCGGCGGATGACTCCGCCGCCCGTTCCATCTTCAAGCCGAGGCCTGATTGATTAGGCCTTGATCTCTTCCACGCCGCACCATTCCGCGATGAACAGCGCCAGCGCCGTCGTCGTCTTCTTCAGCGAGGGCAGGTTGACGCCCTCGTCGAAGCCGTGGACGCCGCGCGAGATACAGCCGTAGTTCAGCGTCGGCACGTTGTCGAACAGCGCATAGACGCGGCTGTCGAGATAGGCCAGCGAGATTTCCGGCTTCGGCTTCTGGCCGAATACTGCTTCATGCGCCGCGGCCAGCGTGGCTTCGGCGTCGGAGCCCGGCTTGAGTTCGTAACCTTCGGCCTGGAAGCCGTTGAACGTCACGGTCGGCGGGATGTTCGACAGGAACGGATCCTGATGCGCGAAGGCGGCGACGCAGTCGGTGATCTCCTTCTTCGCCGCTTCGGCCGTCTTGCCGGGCAGCAGCGAGATGCGGAAGTCGACCTTGCACCAGGCCGGGACCGACGACGCCCAGTCGCCGCCGGCGATCTTGCCGATGTTCAGATTGACCGGCTTCTCGATGTTCTTGAAGTGCTCGTGCTGGTCCTTGGTCGCATTCCATTTGGCTTCGAGCTTGCGCAATTCGCCGATGATGCGATAGGCGCCGTCGATGGCGTTGGCGCCCGTGCCCATGCGCTGCACATGCACCGGCACGCCGCGCACCTCGACCTGGAACCAGACCACGCCGATATTGGCGCGGGTGATCGTCTCGTGCGAGGGCTCCGATACCACCACGGCATCGGCCTTGTAGCCGCGCAGATGCGTCATCAGCGCGCCGTCGCCGGTGGACTCTTCTTCCACCACGGACTGCAGATAGACGGTGGCCGCCGGCTGCAGGCCGAGGCTCTTCAAGGCGTCGAGGGCGAAGATGTTGGAGGCGCAGCCGGCCTTCATGTCGCCGGCGCCGCGCCCCTGCATCCAGTCGCCTTGGATCACGGGATCGTAAGGTGGCGTGGTCCACATGTCGTGAGGGCCTTCCGGCACCACGTCCACATGGCCCTGCATGATCAGCGAGCGGCCCTTTTCCTCGCGCGGATAATGGGTGCCGACCACGATCGGCGCGGTCGAGTGCAGGTCGTCCCAGGCGCCGGCGCCGGGATGATGGCCGAGCGCTGCGCGGTCCATCTCGAAGCGCTCCATCTTGTAGCCGCGCGCCTTCATGGCGCGGAACATGAAGTCCTGCATCGTGTGTTCGTTGCCGCGGGTCGAGACGTGACGAACCATGTCCTGGGTGAACTTGACCTGGGCATCGAAGCCCTTGTCGACTGCGGCGATGATCTTGTCGCGAAGTGTGGGATCGAGTGTCATTGATGGTGACCTTGTTCTTGTGTGATTCAATCAGGCGGACAAAGCGGCTTCGAGCTTGTCCATGCCTTCGTCGATGATCTTGTCGTCGGCGGTCAGCGGTACCAGCACGCGCACGGTGTTGAAGTTGACGCCGCAGGACAGCAGGATCAGGCCTTCCTCGGTGGCGCGCTGCGTCACCTTCTTGGTCATCTCCGCATCCGGCGCATCGCTGCCGCGCTCCTTAACGATGTCGAAGGCGATCATGGCGCCGACATTGCGGACACCTGCGATCGGCACGAGATCGTTGCGCTGCTGCATCTTCTTGAGACGGGCCACGATGTTCGCACCGATGACATTGGCGCGGTCGACCAGCTTCTCCTTCTCGAACACGTCGAGCACGGCAAGCGCCGCAGCCACTGCCAACGGATTGCCGGCATAGGTGCCGCCGAGGCCGCCCGGATCGGCCGCATCCATGATCTTGGCCTTGCCGATCACGCCCGACAGCGGGAAGCCGCCGGCGAGGCTCTTCGCCACGGTGATGAGGTCAGGCTTCACGTCGTAATGTTCCATCGCGAACATCTTGCCGGTGCGGCCGTAACCGGTCTGCACCTCGTCGGCGATCAGCACGATGCCGTTCTCGTCGCAGATCTTGCGCAGGGCGCGCATCAGTTCCGGCGGCGCCTGGTGGAAGCCGCCTTCACCCTGCACCGGCTCGATGATGATCGCGGCAACGCGGGCCGGATCGATATCGGCCTTGAACAGGAAGTTCAGATACTTCAGCGACTCTTCAACGGTGACGTCGAGCTGCGGCACCGGGAATGGCACGTGCCAGACTTCCGGGATCGCGGCGCCGAAGCCCTTCTTGTAGGGCTGCACCTTGCCGGTCATGGTCATGGTCATGGCGGTGCGGCCATGGAAGCCGCCGGTGAAGGCGATGACGCCGGCGCGGCCGGTCGAGGCGCGCGCGATCTTGATGGCGTTCTCGGTCGCTTCCGCGCCGGTGGTGAAGAAGGCGGTCTTGGCGGCGCCGTCGATCGGGGCCAGCTTGTTGAGGCGCTCGGCCAGCGTCACATAGGGCTCATACAGCAGCACCTGGAAACAGGTGTGCGTGAAACGCTCCATCTGCTCGCGCACGGCGGCCATGATGGTCGGATGGCAGTGGCCGGTGTTGAGCACGGCGATGCCGCCGGCGAAGTCGACATAGCGCTTGCCTTCGACGTCCCAGACTTCGGCATTCAGCGCGCGCTGCGCCGAGATCGGGGTGGAGTGGCCGATGCCGCGTGGAACGGCGGCTTCGCGCCGTGCGAAGATTTCTGCATTGGTTGGCATGCGAGTTTGTCCTTCAGTTTTTTGGATGTTGTTGGGGTGGATCAGTGGATGGAGCAGGTTGCTGCGCCGGGCGCTGTAGGCTCCCTCGCCCCGCTCTTGCGAGGAGAGGGGTGGGGTGAGGGGCTCTTGCGATCCGCAAGTGCAGTGCGTGCGATGAGCGCCGTGCCACGCCCCTCACCCGCCGCGAAGACGCGGCGACCTCTCCTCGCGTAGAGCGGGGAGAGGTTAAGAGAGCGCGGCATGCTGGTGTTCACTCGATAAGTCCAATTACCGCGCCGCTTCGAAGCCAGCGAGCGTTGACGTCAGGTTGGCGCCCAGGATGTCGGAGAGATATCCGCCTTCCTGAACGAGCACGGTGGGCAGGCCCATGCGCGCAACGGCTTCGCCGATGCGCTTGAAGCCCGGGGTGGTGACTTTCAGGGCCGCCAGCGGATCCTGCTCGGATGCATCGAGGCCGAGCGCAAGAACGAGAGCAGTCGGCGCGAACGACTTGATGGTCTTCTCGGCGACAGCGAGCGCATCGATAAAGCCGTCATCGCCGGTGCCGTGGGCAAGCGGGATGTTGAGATTGGTGCCCAAACCATTCCCTTCGCCCTTCTCGTCGGCGAAGCCCCAGACGAACGGATAGTAGTTGCCGGGATCGGCATGGATCGAGATCGTCAGCACGTCTGGGCGCGAATAGAAGATGCCCTGGGTGCCGTTGCCGTGATGCACGTCGACATCGAGGATGGCGACACGCTCATGTTTGGTACGCAGATGCTCGGCGGCGATCGCCGAGTTGTTCATGAAACAGAAGCCGCCGGCAAGATCGCGATAGGCGTGGTGGCCGGGCGGTCGGCACAGCGCATAGACCGCGTCCTCGCCATCCATCACCATCTGCGCGGCGGTCACGGCGATATCGGTCGCAGCACAGGCCCCGGCCCAGGTGCCGGGGCCGATCGGGGCGGACGTGTCCACGGTATGCCAGCCGAGCTTGCCGACGATATGCGTGGGATAGCTGCCGGGCACGCGGTTCGGATGGATGTTGGGGATCATTTCGGTGCCGTAGTCCGGCAGCTTCGTCCATTCATCCCACGCCGTTTCGAGAAAGCGCAGATATTCCGGCGAATGCACCCGTGCGCGTGGTCCCTGGCCGAATTCGGTCGGTGCCACCAGCGTGTGTTTGCCGTCATTGAGCCCCTTCAACAGGCGTAGTGCGCGCTCCGGCTGTTCGGTGGTTTTGCGGATCTGGCCGCGCACCAGGTAGAATTGCGGATCGTGGGCGCTGTGCTTGTCGGAATAAACGGCTTTCACGTGGCGGCTCCATTCGTTGAGGAGGGAAGTTCGCGGACCAGCTTGCCGACTTCGCGCCAGGCAGCGCCGATGTGATAGTCGATCCGGGCGGTGATGATATCGGGATGCCCCTGTTCGAGAACTTCGAGCAGCGCCTCATGGGTCTGCGCAATGCGATGCGGATCGTCATAGAGCCGGCCGATCAGGCCGATCGTCATGCGCAGTTCCGAAGCGAGGTCGTCGAACAGTCGCAGCAGGCGCTTGCTGCCGGCGATCTCGCAGATCATGCGATGGAATTTGTAGTCTTCCTCGATCTGCCGCGCATGATCGTCGATTCCTGCGGTCTCATGCATCACGTCGATCTGCCGGCGCAGCATGTCGCGATTGGCCGGCGTCATGTTCTTCGAGGCGAGCACGCCGGCATGACATTCGACGCAAATGCGCAGGTCGTAGATCTCGTCGATATCCGTCGCTTCGAGCTTGCGGACGAAGAAGCCGCGGCGCGGATGCGAGACCAGCAGGCCCTGTTGCTCGAGCAGCCGTGCCGCTTCGCGAACAGGAGCGCGGCTGACGCCGAGTTCGCGGGCGATACCCGCCTCGACGACCTTCGCGCCGGGCAGCAGCTGTCCCTTGATGATGGCCTGGGTGAGGATGCGCGTGACCTGCCCGACAAGATCGGTGTCGGCGAGGGCGGTCAGACCAACTGGAGGAGTAATCAAACGCATGCGGGGGACCCGTTTCTTCCCCTGTACAAGAATTAATCGTCGATTGTCGACAGTTTAATCTTGCGAGCTGCCATGCGATTGTGTTTCCTGCCCGCACCTTAAAAAAGCCGGGGACCACGCCTGTGAATATGCATGCAAACATGACGCCGACCCTCGATGCGGCCAAGCAGGTCCGTGTCGACCTCGCGGCTGCCTATCGTTTGATCCATCGCCTCGGCCTCGATGACAGCATCTACACGCATATTTCGGTGCGCGTGCCCGGCACGCAGGACCGCTTCCTGATCAATCCCTATGGCATGCGCTTCGAGGAAGTGACGGCCGGTAACCTCGTCACCGTCGACGTCGACGGCAAGGTTGTCGACGATCCGCTCGGCCTCGGCATCAACCCGGCCGGCTTCACCATTCACAGCGCCGTTCATGCCGCGCGCCACGATGCGCAGTGCGTGCTGCACACGCATACCGTCGCCGGCGTTGCGGTGTCGTGCCTCAAGGACGGTCTGCAGCCGCTGAATCAGTGGTCGATGCAGTTCACCGATCGTATCGCCTATCACGACTTCGAAGGCATCGCGCTGGACCTGTCCGAGCGCGAGCGCCTGGTCGCCGATCTCGGCGACAAGATGGTTCTCATTCTGCGCAATCACGGCCTGCTCACCTGCGGTCGCTCGGTTGGCGAAGCCTTCAAGCTGATGTTCAACATGGAGCGCTCGTGCCGCGCGCAGCTCGCGATCCTGTCTACCGGTGCGGAGATCATTCGCCCCTCGCATGCCATTGCCGCGCACACCGCCGGCCAATACGACCGCGGCTACGAGAAGGTGCATGGCGCCGAAGGCGGCAAGCCGGACAGCGAATGGGAAGCCTTCAAGCGCATGCTCGATCGCACGGACGCCGATTACAAGAATTGATCCGACTTCCGCTACACATCGTCAACTGATCTGGGGTACGTGCCAGCCGGCACTAAGGGGAAAGATATGTTGAAGAAATTTGTATTGGCTTTGGCACTGAGCAGCGTGAGCCCGCTCGTCTTCACGAGCACGATGGCGCTCGCGCAGGAGCCGAAGATGGGCGGCACCATCAATGCGGTGATTCAGCCTGAGCCGCCGGGCCTGATGCTCGCGCTGGTGCAGAACGGCCCGACGCAGATGGTCTCGGGCAATATCTATGAAGGCCTGCTGCGCTACAGCAAGACGCTGGAGCCGCAGCCCGGTCTCGCCGAGAGCTGGACCATCAGCCCGGATGCCAAGACCTATACGTTCAAGCTCAAGCAGGGCGTGACCTGGCACGACGGCAAGCCGTTCACCGCGGCCGACGTGCTGTTCTCCATCGAGACACTCAAGGTCACCCACGCCCGTGCGCGCAACAACCTCGTGCAGCTCGACAAGGTCGAAGCGCCCGACGACTATACGGTCGTGTTCACGCTGAAGCAGCCCTTCGGCCCCTTCATCGGCATCTTCGAGGTCGGCTCGATGCCGATCATTCCGAAGCACATCTATGAAGGCACCGACATCAAGACCAATCCGGCGAACAACACGCCGATCGGCACCGGCCCGTTCATGTTCAAGGAATGGAAGAAGGGCTCCTTCATCCAGCTGGTGAAGAACCCGAACTATCACGTCAAGGGCAAGCCCTATATCGACGGCATCTACTGGCAGATCATTCCGGACGCCGCTGCGCGTTCGGTGGCCTATGAGACCGGCAAGGTCGACGTGCTGCCGGGCGGTTCGATCGAGAATTTCGACGTGCCGCGCGTCAGCAAGCTGCCGAATACCTGCGTCACCGGCGACGGCTGGGAGTTCTTCTCGCCGATGGCCTGGATGTGGCTGAACAACCGCAACCCGATCCTTGCCAACAAGAAGGTGCGTCAGGCGATCATGTTCGCGGTGGACCGCGAATTCGCCAAGGACGTGATCTGGAACGGTCTCGGCAAGGTGGCCACCGGCCCGTCGTCGTCGGCGATCAAGTTCTACACCGACAACGTGCCGAAATACCCCTACGATCCGGCCAAGGCCAAGGCGCTGCTGAAGGAAGCCGGCTACAAGGGCGAGAAGATCCGCCTGATGCCGTTGCCCTACGGCGAGACCTGGTCGCGCTGGGGTGAAGCCGTGAAGCAGAATCTCGTCGACGTCGGCATGAATATCGAGACCATCGCCACGGACGTTCCCGGCTCGAACCAGAAGAACAGCGAATGGGATTACGACATCTCGTTCACCTATCTGTATCAGTACGGCGATCCGGCTCTCGGCGTCGGCCGCAACTACGTGACGTCAGCCATCCAGAAGGGCCAGCTGTTCAATAACCTCGAAGGATACTCCAATCCCGAGGTCGACAAGCTGTTCGAGGAGGGCGCGATTGCCACGCCGGATTCGAAGCGCAAGGAAATCTACGACAAGGTCCAGAAGATCCTCGTCGAAGACGTGCCGGTGGCATGGCAGCTTGAATTGCAGTTCCCGACCATCACGAACTGCAAGATCAAGAACCTGATCACCACAGGCATCGGCGTCAATGACGGCTTCCGCGACGCCTGGATCGACAAGTAGCTTTCAGCCTGATGCCCGTGACGATCGCTGTGATCGTCACGGGTTTTCTTTGTGTACTCTGACCTGAATGCGATGGACCTCTGATGCTGTCATTCGTTGCCCAGAGGATCGTGAAGGGCGTGTTCGTCCTGATTGCGATCATCGTGATGAACTTCTTCCTGATCCGCCTTGCGCCCGGAGATCCCGCAGCGGTGATGGCCGGTGAAGCCGGCGCCAGCGATGCACAGTTCGTCCAGCAGCTGCGCGAAAAGTTCTCACTGGACAAGCCGCTGCCGGAGCAGCTGTTCATTTACGTGAAGGGTGTGGTCACCCTCGACCTCGGTTTCTCGTTCCGCCAGCAGATGCCGGTCGCGAAGCTGATCGCCGAGCGTCTGCCGGCGACGCTGCTGCTGACGCTGACGGCGTTCGGTATATCGCTGTTGCTGGGCATCACATTCGGTACGCTGGCCGCAAGATTTGCGGGGACGTGGGCGGATACCGCCATCACGGTCTCGGCGCTGTTGTTCTATGCCACGCCGATCTTCTGGGTCGCGCTGATGTCGATCCTGCTGTTCTCGGTCTATCTCGGCTGGCTGCCGAGTTTCGGCTACGAGACCGTCGGTGGAAACTTTACCGGATGGGCTCATGTGAAAGATGTCGCCCTGCATCTGGTGATGCCGGCGATGACCATCGGCCTGTTCTTCATGGCGACCTATACGCGCATGACGCGGGCGTCGATGCTCGAGGTCAAGCGCCTCGACTTCGTCAAGACCGCGCGCGCCAAGGGCCTGCGCGACAATATCATCCAGCGCCGTCACGTGCTGCGCAACGCGCTGCTGCCGGTGGTGACGCTGGCCGGCGTTCACTCCGGTACGCTGGTCGGCGGCGCCGTGCTCACCGAGACGGTGTTTGCATGGCCCGGCATCGGCCGGTTGCTCTATGAGGCGCTCTTGCAACGCGATTATAACCTTCTGCTCGGCGTCTTCGTGGTCTGCTCGGCGATGGTCCTGATCTTCAACCTCGTCACCGACCTGGTCTATCGGCTGGTCGATCCACGCATCGAGTTTGCATCATGAAGAAATTCTGGAAATTGATGCTGCGCAATCCCGGCGGCCTGATCGGTCTGATCATCATCACGATAGCGATCTTCATCGCGCTGTTCGGGCAGATGATCTTTCCGACCTCGCCCTGGCGGATGGTACAGCGGCCGTTCCTGCCGCCTTTCACCAATCCCATGGTGACCCTCGGCACCGATGCGCTGGGCCGCGACGTATTCGCCGGCCTGATCTACGGTGCCCGCGTCTCGCTGCTGGTGGGTCTGGTGTCCACGACGGTGGCGTTGACCATCGGCGTGCCGGTCGGCGCCATCGCCGGCTATTTCGGCGGCAAGGTCGATGACGCCCTGATGCGCTTCACCGAATTTTTCCAGACCATTCCGAGCTTCCCGCTGGCCATTGTGCTGGTGGCGATCCTGCAGCCGTCGATCTATTCCATCGTCGGGTCCATCGCCATCGTCTCGTGGCCGCCGGTAGCGCGCCTGGTGCGCGGCGAGGTGCTGTCGCTGCGCACGCGCGAATATGTTCAGGCGGCCATCGTGACCGGCCAGAGCAATACCTGGATCATTTCGCGCGAGATCCTGCCGAATGCGCTGTCACCGGTGATCGTGCTGGCGTCGCTGATGGTGGCCAATGCGATCCTGCTGGAATCCTCGCTGTCGTTCCTTGGTCTCGGCGATCCCAACCTGATGTCCTGGGGCTACATGGTAGGCGCCGGCCGCACGGTGATCCGTCAGGCCTGGTGGATCACCGTCTTTCCCGGCATCGCCATTCTCATCTCGGTGCTCGGCATGAACCTGATCGGCGAAGGCCTCAACGACGCGCTCAATCCACGCCTGGCGAAGGATAGCCGCTGATGACCGCTACCCCCGCCGTTTCCATCAAGAACCTGAAGATTGCCCTGCCGAAGAGCGCCGAACGCCCTTATGCGGTCGATGGCGTGTCCATCGATCTCATTCCCGGAGAGATCGTCTGCGTCGTGGGCGAATCCGGTTCCGGCAAGTCCATGTGCGCGCATGCGCTGATGGGTCTGCTGCCGGACACCGTGAAGACCGAGACCGGCGAAGTTCTGTTCGAGGGCCAGAATCTGCTCAAGCTCGACGAGAGTGGCTGGCGCGAAGTGCGCGGCCGCGGCATCGCCATGGTGTTCCAGGAGCCGATGACGGCGCTCAATCCGTTGATGCGCATCGGCGACCAGATGATGGAGATGTTCGAGGCGCATAATCGGCTGACGCCGAAGGAGCGTCGCGCCAAGGCGCTCAGTCTCGCCAGGGAAGTCGGTCTGCCCGATCCCGAGCGCATCATCCGCGCCTATCCGCACCAGCTCTCCGGCGGCCAGCGCCAGCGTGCGATGATCGCCATGGCACTCGCGCTCGAACCATCGGTGCTCGTCGCCGATGAGCCGACGACAGCGCTGGATGTCACCACACAGGCGCAGATCCTCAAGCTGATCCGCAACCTGCAGCGCAGCCGCAATATGGCGGTGATGTTCATCACCCACGACTTCGGCGTCGTTGCCGATATCGCCGACCGCGTCGTCGTGCTGCGTCATGGCAAGATCGTGGAAGAGGGCTCGATCGACGCCGTGTTCAGGAATCCGCAGCACGATTACACCAAGGCGCTTCTCGCTGCCGTGCCGTCGATGCACCCGCCGGTGCGTGCACCGCTGGATGAAAACGCCAGGGCGGTTGAAGTCATAGGCCTCGACAAGACCTATGTGACCTCGGGTGGCTGGTTCAAGCCGGACCGCCGCGTGCAGGCCGCGAACGAAGTCACGTTCTCCATCATGCAGGGCGAGACCGTCGGTCTGGTCGGCGAGTCCGGTTCGGGCAAGTCGTCAGTGGCGCGTCTCGTGATGCGGCTGATCGAGGCCGACCGCGGCACGGTGCGCATCGGCGATGTCGATCTCACGGCACTCGAAGGCAAGGCGCTGCGCGCGCAGCGCCATCGCATCCAGATGATCTTCCAGGATCCGTTCGCCTCGCTCAATCCGCGTCGCCGGGTCGGCCAGATCATCACCGATGGCCCGATCGCCCGCGGTGCCGATCCGAAGGTCGCGATGCAGCGTGCGCGTGATTTGCTGGGGATGGTCGGCCTCGATGCCGGCGCGCTCGACCGCTATCCGCACGAATTCTCCGGCGGCCAGCGCCAGCGCCTCGGCATCGCCCGCGCGCTCGCGATGGATCCGGAAATCATCGTCGCTGACGAAGCCGTCTCCGCACTCGACGTCTCGGTGCAGGCGCAGGTGCTGAAACTGCTGGAAGACCTCAAGGCCCGCCTCGGTCTCTCGATGCTGTTCATCACCCACGATTTGCGCGTCGCCGCACAGATCTGCGACCGTATCGCCGTGATGCAGCGCGGCGTCATCGTCGAGCTGAAGCCGACGGCGCAACTGTTTGCGGCGCCGGAACATCCCTACACCCGCGAATTGCTCGGAGCCGTCCCCGGCCAGAGTTCGCCATCCCAGGCCGCCTGACCCCCATGCCGACGTCTCCCGTGACCTGCGTTTTCGTGAGCAGGACCATCAACCTGCGCAAATACCTGACCAACGAAATCGCCCGGCTCGACGGCAAGGTGAGTTTTGTCGATCACCTCGACGGCACCGATCCCGCTGCAGTCAGCATGGCCGTTGGCTGGCATCCGCATGCGGATGCGTTCGATCACTATCCGAACCTGAAGGCGGCGTGTTCGATCGGCGCCGGCGCCGACAGCATCCTGAACTGTCCAAGCCTGCGCGACGGCATCGACGTGGTGCGCGTGGTCGAGCCCGCGCAGGCGCAGATGATGTCGGGCTTCGTGATCTGGAACGTGATCTATTACCAGCGTCAGTTCGGCACCTATCTGCAGAACCAGCGCGACAAGGTCTGGAAGCGCCTCGGCGGCGGGCGCCGCCCGTCCGAGGTTGCGATCGGCATTCTCGGCTATGGCGCCATCGGTGCGCGGGTCGCGTCGGATCTGGCGATGCTCGGCTTTCCCGTCCGGGTCTGGAGCCGCTCGGCCAAGCCGACGACAGCGGGCGTGACCGGATTCCACGGCAGCGAGGGGCTGGACGCGATGCTCGCGGGCTCTGAGGTGCTGGTCAATCTGCTGCCGCTCACCGAGGAAACCCGCGGCATTCTCAATGCAAGCCTGTTTGCGAAGATGCCGCGTGGCAGTTATCTCATTCAGGTCGGCCGCGGCGAGCACTCGGTGGAGCAGGATATTCTCGATGCGCTCGCCAGCGGGCAGCTCTCCGGCGCGACGCTCGATGTCTTCCACACCGAACCGCTGCCGAAGGATCATCCGTTCTGGTCGCATCCGCAGATCGTGCTGACGCCGCATGACGCCTGCGAGGTCACCATGACCGCGATCGGCGATACCATCCTCGCCACCGCCGAGGCAGTGCAGGCCGGCGTGACGCCGAAGGATTCGGTGGATCGCGGACGGGGTTACTAGGCCGCAGCTCCGTAAATCTGCTGGGTGGAGGGCTTGCCAAGTCCGCTAGGTGTCCGAACGTGGCTACGAGCGCACTGGCCAGAACATGGAATAGAATTTACCATGGCAATGCCCCGCAATCGACACTGCTCAAGGAGATCTTGATGCAAAGGCTTGGATTGGCCCTGGTCATATCGCTGGCAATCGCGACGGTCGCTGCCGCTGGGCCTGCAGATGAGGCAAACGCGGTGATCGATCAATGGTCGGCAACGTATAGCGCCAATGATCGTGAAGCTCTGGTAGATCTATACGCGCCGGATGCGATTTTGCTTGGCACGACCAGCCCTATGATATCCGAAGGACGCGAAGCGATCAAAAAATACTTCCAGGATCTTCCCGGCAGTGGTCGTAAGAATTCGATCGTAGAAAGACGCACAATCGTTCTTGATCAAAACTCGGTTGTTGAAACCGGCTTCTATAACTTCGCCAGAGCAACGGAAAACGATACGCCGCGACCATCACGGTTCACGATGGTTGTTGTGAAGCGCGAGGGCCGATGGATGATTTTGCATCACCACTCCTCGCCCTTATCGGCGACCCGGCAATAGCTGAAGCCGACGGTTACTCTACCGCCAGGCCGGCCAGCGCGGCCGACGCTTCCAGCCAGTGCAGGAAACTGCCGGCCATGCTGCGCGCGGCGGCGATGTGAAACGTCGGCGCTTCATCCACCTTCCACAGCGTTACGCCCATATGCGCGATCTGCGTGACCGCGACGCTGCCGGCGGGAAATGCCGTTGCGCCGAGATCGATGGCGACACCCTTGGCCAGCACGTCGAGCAGGGCCGGCCCGGTCAGCCGCAGCAATCCGACGCTGTCGGACTGATCGACCACCGAAGCGAGGCCGTCGAGCTGCTGCGCGAGACTGTCCACGAAACGCGGCGTGCCCGCGTCGTGTGTCACCAGCCAGCGGCCGGGACCGGTGCCAAGAAACGATGTCGCGTCGCTGCCGGAGCCATGCGGCCCGAGCGGCAGGTTGACGTCGAATTGTTCCTTCACGGCCGCAGCGAGCGCGGCACCCTGGCCCTTGCGGGCCATGACCGTTGCAATGGCGATGCCGCGACGTTCCCTGGCGATGACGCCGCGGCCATCGCCGATCGAGCGCAATTCAGCAAAAGCGGAGATATGAGCGAGATCAAGCACGCAGCCGCGCTCCTTCTGCATCGATGAAGACGGGATCGATCACTTCGAGCTCATAGTCGCCGGAACGCACCGGATCCCAGGCGCGGATGATCTCGCCGTGCCGCTCCGGCCCGCGCGCCAGCAGGCCAAGGCCGATCCAGTGGTTATGGCCCGGGCTGAAAGCGGTAGACGTAATGAAGCCGGCATTGGTGTCCGGCGCAGGCGTCACGCCGCGCGCGAACAGCAATGCGCCATTACGCAAACGCTGGCTGCGATCGACCGGCCGCAGGCCGACCAGTGTCGGCTGGTCGGGATCGATCAGCGCTTCACGCGCCGCCATGGTGCGGCCGATATAATCCTTCTTCACCGACATCATGCGTCCAAGCCCGAGATCGCGCGCAACCGTCTGGCCGTTGAGTTCGGAGCCGGCGACATGGCCCTTCTCGATCCGCATCACGGACAGCGCCTCGGTGCCATAGGGCGTCACGTCGAAGGCCTTGCCGGCCTGCATCAGCGCGTTGAACAGCGACTCGCCATGGCCCGCGGGCGCGGCGATCTCGTAAGCGAGCTCGCCGGAGAACGAGACGCGAAACAGCCGCAGCGGAATGTTGCCGACGTGGAATTCACCGCAGGCCAGATAGGGGAAAGCCTCGTTGGAGACGTCGAAGGCGTCGCCGAGCAGCGCTCGCAGCAGGTCGCGCGACTTCGGCCCGGCGACGGCATATTGCGCCCATTGCTCGGTGACAGACACCATCTGCACGTCGAGCTCGGGCCATAGCACCTGATGGCAGTATTCGAGATGCTGCATCACCTTGCCGGCATTCACCGTGGTGGTGGTCATCACATAGTGATCGGTCGAGAGACGCGCGGTGGTGCCGTCGTCCATGACGAAACCGTCCTCGCGCAGCATCACGCCATAGCGCACCTTGCCGACGGGCAGTGTCGAGAAGGTGTTGATATAGACGCGGTCGAGGAACGTGCCGACATCCGATCCGCACAGCGCGATCTTGCCGAGGGTCGAGACATCGCAGATGCCGACGCCGGAGCGCACGGCTTTCACCTCGCGGGTGACGCTCTGCAGCCAGTCGGTCTCGCCGGGCGCATTGAACCATTGCGCGCGCATCCATTGGCCGGCCTCGACAAAGGTGGTATTGGCTGCCGCGGAGGCGGCGTGGCTCGCCGTCAACCGCGTGGGCTTGAAATGCCTGGCCGTATGCAGGCCCGCGAAAGCGCCGATGGCAACGGGCACATGCGGCGGACGGGCCCGCGTGGCGCCGGTCTCGGCAATGGTCTTTTTGATCTCGCCGGCGAGAATGGCGAGGCCGTTGACGTTGGACGTCTTGCCCTGATCCGTCGCCATGCCGAGCGTCGTGTAGCGCTTGAGTTGCTCCACCGAACGAAAGCCCTCTTGGGCTGCGAGCGCGACATCGGTTGCCGTGACATCGTTCTGCAGATCGACGAATGCCTTGCGGCGCGATCCCTTGAACAGCCAGACCGGATTGTTGCCCGACGCCTCGTCGCTGGCGACGATCGGCTTCTGTGTCTGCAACCCGAGGCCGACATGCGAAGCCGCCTTCGCGCCGGCCAGCGCACCGTGCTCAAGCGCGTCTGCCAGCGTCCATTGCGCGGCTGCGGCGCCCGCGATCTGCATGCCCGGTGGCATGTCGCTGCAGAGAAACGCCGATTTCTCCTCCGACCAGTTGCCCTTGCCGCCGAGATGCGTGGCGATGCCGATGCTCGGCGACCAGCCGCCGGAGACGCCGAGCGTGTCGACGGCCACGCTGCGCGTCTGGCCAGCACTGTCAGTGATCGTGATGTTCGTCAGCCGGCGATAGCCCGATGTGTCCGAGACATGGGCCCCAAGAAATTGCAGCGCATTCCCTGCAAGCTTGCGGACATCGGGGGCGACCTCCGCGCGGGCATCGATCACGACGGCGATCTCGGCGCCCGCCTTCTGCAGGTCGGACGCACTGCGCCAGCCATCATCCGATGTCGTGAAGATGGCGATGCGCTGGCCGGGCGAGACGCCGAAGCGGTTGGCATAGGTGCGCAGCGCGGAGGCCAGCATGATGCCGGGCCGGTCATTGCCGGGAAACACCAGCGGTCGTTCCTGCGCGCCGGCGGCGAGCACGCACTGTTTGGCGACGATCTTCCACAGCCGCTGGCGTGGCATGAAAGGCGGCGGCACCGGCAGGTGATCGCTGACGCGCTCGATGGCGCCATATTCGCCGTCATAGGCGCCGAACACGGCGGTGCGCTTGAGGATGCGGACATGAGGCATCATCGCAAGCTCCGCTTCCGCCACCGCCGCCCATGACGCGGCGGAGACGTCATCGATCTGCGTGGTGTCACTGAGCAATCGTCCGCCGAGCACAAAGTCTTCCTCGGCCAGGATCACCCGCGCGCCGGCGCGCCCGGCAGACAGCGCTGCGGCGAGGCCGGCAGGACCGGCGCCAATCACCAGCAGGTCGCAGAAGGCGTGCGCTTTCTCATAGGTGTCGGGATCGTCGAGGGCGCTCAGCGCACCCAAACCGGCCGAGGCGCGGATCGCGGGCTCGTAGAATTTTTCCCAGAACGCCGCCGGCCACATGAAGGTCTTGTAGTAGAAGCCGGCATTCAGCAGCGGGCCGGCGAGCTGATGCACGGCGCGCAGATCGAAATGCGGCGACGGCCAGCAATTCTGGCTCGACGCGTCCAGCCCGTCGAACAGTTCGACCGTGGTGGCCTTGGTGTTCGGCTCGGCGCGCGCGCCCGAGCGCAGCGTCACCAGCGCGTTCGGTTCTTCCGGCCCGGCCGAAAAGATGCCGCGCGGCCGGTGATATTTGAACGAACGGCCGACCAGCATCATGTCATTGGCGAGCAGGGCTGACGCCAGCGTGTCGCCGGCATAGCCGCCATAGGTCTTGCCATCGAAAGTGAAGCTGACCGGCCTGGACCGATCGATCAATCCACCGGATGCGAGGCGATACGATGTGCTCATAACGTCGCCTCGTCATGGGCCAGCACGGCGTCGATCACTTCATGAGTCGAGACGTTACGCGTCACTTTCAGCCAGGCATGGCAGCCGGCTGCGTGATACCAATATTCCCTGTGAACGCCTGCGGGATTGTCGCGCAGATAGACATAGTCGAACATCGCATCGGCATTGCCGGGCGCGGGCCGGGGCAGCGTGGCATCGCCGGAATAGGCAAATTCAGAAGCGTCGCGGGATCCGCAATAAGGGCAGGGGATGCGCATGGGGCCTCAGTGCAGGTTCGGTTGGGCGCCCTGGCCCTTTTCATCGACGATGTGACCGGAGCGAAAGCGATCCAGCAGCAGCCGATTGGCGGCGGGATGCGGTTCGTCCTTCGCCAGCAGATGCGCGAACACCAGACCGGAGCCGGGCGTGGCCTTGAAGCCGCCATAGCACCAGCCGGCATTGAGATAGAGCCCTTTGACGTGGGTGCGGTCGATGATCGGCGAGCCGTCCATGGACATGTCGACGAGGCCGCCCCAGTTGCGCAGCATGCGCGCGCGGCCGATGGCCGGCATCAGCGCCATGCCACCTTCGCACACGTCCTCGACCACAGGCAGATTGCCGCGCTGGGCATAGGAGTTGTAGCCGTCGATATCGCCGCCAAACACCAGTCCGCCCTTGTCGGACTGGCTGATATAGAAATGTCCGGCGCCGAAGGTGATCACGCCGGGAATGATCGGCTTCAGCCCCTCGGAGACGAAAGCCTGCAGCACATGGCTTTCGATCGGCAGCCGCATCCCGGCCAGTGCCGCCACGCGCGAGGACGAGCCGGCGACGGCGAGCCCGATCTTCTTGGCCCTGATCACGCCGCGCGAGGTCTGCACGCCCACCGCGCGACCGTCGACGATGTCGATCCCTGTCACTTCGCAATTCTGGATCACATCGACGCCGCGGTCCGAGGCGGCGCGGGCATAGCCCCACGCCACCGCGTCATGGCGCACGGTGCCGCCGCGTTTCTGCAGCAGGCCACCCTGGATCGGAAAGCGCGCGGCATCGAAATTCAGGAACGGATAGAGCTTGCGGACGCCATCGCGATCCAGCAGCTCGGAATCGGCGCCGTTCAGCCGCATCATGTTGCCGCGCCGGGCATAGGCATCGCGCTGGCCGTCGGAGTGATAGAGGTTGAGCACGCCGCGCTGGCTGACCATGGCGTTGTAGTTGAAGTCCTGCTCAAGGCCTTCCCACAGCTTCAACGACAGCTCGTAGAGCGAGATATTCTCGGAGAGCAGGTAGTTGGAGCGGATGATGGTGGTGTTGCGGCCGATATTGCCTGACCCGATCCAGCTCTTCTCAAGGACGGCGATATTTCTGAGGCCGTATTCCTTTGCCAGATAATAAGCCGTCGCCAGTCCGTGCCCGCCGCCGCCGACGATGACAATGTCGTATTCGGCCTTGGGCGCGGCATCGCGCCATTGCGGCGTCCAGCCCTTGTGGCCGGTGAGGGTCTGCCTGAACAGCGACGTCAGCGAATAGCGCATGAAAAATCCGGGTGGCGATCAGGCCCGGAGTGTTGCGTATTTCGGGGATCGGTACTAGTCCATCAACGACATCAAGAAGCCCATTAGCGACATCGTGAAATCATGCCGCTCAGCGCGCCAGCCAGAAGCCCCCGAGCACCAGCGTCATGGCCAGCAGGCTGATGATCCCGAGGACCGCCGCAATGATGGCGAGCAGGCCGTGGGATTCCAGCCATCCGCGTAATGCCTTTTCCATGGTGTTGAACTCTCCCGGCGATTTGAATTTATCGTTGCAGGCTGGCACCGTATCAAACACTTCCGGCGCCGTCGTCTCGGGCGGTTTCGCCACATTGAGGAATTGACATGGACAACTTGAACACCCAGGGCATTCGCGTGCCGAAGCTCGGCCTCGGCACATTCAAGCTCACGGGCGAGGGTTGCGTCGCCGGCGTGGCAAGCGCCATCGGGCTCGGCTATCGCCACATCGACACCGCCGAAATGTATGGCAATGAGGCCGAAGTGGGCGCCGGCATCAAGGCTTCGGGCATTGCCCGTGGGGATCTGCATGTGACCACCAAGGTGTGGCATGAAAATTTGGCACCCGATGCCATCAAGCGCGCGTTCGACGCCAGCCAGAAGAAACTCGGGCTCGATGTCGTCGATCTCTATCTGGTGCATTGGCCGTCGAAAGGCATGGACCTGCCGGCGATCTTCAAAACGCTGATGGGGTTCAAGGACGAAGGCCGCATCCGCGCGCTCGGCGTTGCCAATTTCCCGGTCAAGCTGATGAAGCAGGCGGTGGAAGAGATCGGCGCGCCGGTCGCCTGCAACCAGGTCGAATACCATGCACTGCTCGACCAGACGAAGCTGCTGACCTATCTGCGGTCGAAGTCGATTCCGCTGGTGGCCTATTGTCCGCTCGGTCAGGGCCGGCTGGCCGATAACGATGTGATGAAAAAGATCGCGACCAAACACGGTGTCACCGCTGCGCAGGTCGCACTGAAGTGGCTGCTTGATCAGGATGGCGTTGCCGCAATCCCCAAGGCGTCGCGCAAGGAGAGCCAGCAAGCTAATCTGGATGCACTGAAGGTGACGCTGGACGACGAGGACCGCAAGACGATCGCAGCGCTGCCGAAGACCCAGCGGCTGGTGAATCCGGCGTTTGCGCCTGATTGGGATTGAGCGCTTTCTTATCCCTCCCCACTGCGCTTTGCTTGGGGAGGGAGACCATCAGCCGCGGTGTCAAAGGCATCGGCGCGTCCCCATCACCCGTGGCTGTGCCCCTTCTTCCCCTCCGGTTTCTTCCCCGTCGGCATCATCACCACCCGCCCGTATTTCACCCCGCGCTCGGCGATGATGTGGTCGGCGAAATGCTGCACCTCGCTGCCGGAGCCGCGCAGTGCGGTGACTTCCATGCAGTTGTCGCCGTCGAGATGCACATGCAGCGTTGCCAGCGAGAGATCGTGGTGATGGTGATAGGTGTCGACCAGCCGTCGTGACAGGTCGCGCTGGGCGTGGTCATAGACATAGACCAGAGCGGCCACGCATTCGCCGGTCTTGCCCTTCTCCTGCGCCGCCTGCTGCATGCCGGCACGGGCGAAATCGCGGATCGCTTCGGAGCGATTCTGATAGCCGTGTTCGGCGATCATCGCATCCAGCTCTTCCATCAGGTCGTCGTCGAGCGTGATCGTAATGCGCTGCATCGGTCCTCTCAAAGAGTATGACGAATCTTTGACTTCGTCATACTCGGTGTGTCAGTGTGTTCTCGTTGAACCCAGCATAGCCCGGCCGACTGACCGATGCATCGCTCTCTCTTTTCATCGGCCGGACTCGTATTGGCCTTGTCACTCACGACCGTCATGCCGTCGGTTGCGCAGCCGACGACCGTGCTGTCCCCCGTCGAGGTTCAGGCGCCGTCTCGGCATGCGGCGAAGCCGCGCGTGCCGCGCAGCGGGACCGAGGCAGGTCGATCGGCGCCGCGCAGTGTGACTGCACCGACCCAAGGCTCGGGGGGCGGAGGGGTCACGCCGGGCGTCGGCACGGCACAGGCGCCGGCCGCCTCCGCCAGCGAAAAGACGATCAGCGGCGCCGAGGTCAATGCACGGCCGCTGTCGCGCCCGGCCGAAGCGCTCGAAGTGGCGCCGGGCCTGATCATCACCCAGCATTCCGGCGAGGGCAAAGCCAACCAGTATTTTCTGCGCGGCGTGAATCTGGATCACGGCACCGATCTGGCGATCTCCATCGACGGCATGCCGGTGAACATGCGCACCCATGGTCATGGTCAGGGCTATGCCGATACGAATTTCCTGATCCCGGAGCTGATCAGTTCAGTGAATGTCCGCAAGGGTCCGTATTTCGCCGATGAAGGCGACTTCTCATCGGTCGGCGCGATCCATGTCAGCCTGATCGACAGTGTCGCGCGCACCATGGCGTCGATCACGTCAGGCAGTTTCGGCTACAACCGTGCCTTTGGTGTCACCTCGGGCAAAGTCGGCGAGGGCACGCTGCTGGTGGCCGCCGAGGCCAATATCTATAACGGCCTGTGGGACAATCCCGACAGGCTCCAGAAGCTCAACGGCGTGATCCGCTACAGCCAGGGTACCGCGGACAACGGTCTCTCGCTCACCGGCATGGCCTATGGCAACAAATGGAATTCCACCGATCAGGTCCCGCTGCGCGCGATCGCCTCGGGCGAGATCGGGCGCTATGGCGCGCTCGATCCGAGCGATGGCGGCAATTCGGAGCGTTTCTCGCTGTCCGGCCGTCTCAGGCAGACTGATGGGGACAGCGCCACCAAGCTCGATTTCTACGTCATCAAGAGCAGGCTCAATCTGTGGAACAACTTCACGTTCTTCCTGAGCGATCCCGTCAATGGCGATCAGTTTCATCAATATGATGATCGCGTGCTCGGCGGCATCAATGCCTCGCATAAATTCAAGTACACGATCGCTGGCTTCCGCAACGAGACCGAAGTCGGACTCCAGAGCCGCTACGACGATATCAATGTCAGCCTCGGCAATACCATCCAGCGGCAATATCTCTCCACCACCCGCAGCGACGGCGTCAAGGAAGGCAGCGTCGGCGTGTTCGTGCAGAACACCACATTCTGGACCGGCTGGCTGCGCACCAATGTGGGCTGGCGCGGCGACTCTTACGACACCGCGGTCAATTCGTTCTTCACTCCCGCCAATTCCAGCAGCGCCACGGCCACCATCGGCAGCCCCAAGGCGGGTCTGGTGATAGGTCCCTTTGCGAAGACCGAACTATTCCTGAACGCCGGCGAGGGCTTTCACAGCAACGATGCGCGCGGCGTGACCATCAGGGAATCGCCGTCGGACGGGTCACCCGTCGATCATTCGCCATTCCTGGTGAAGACCAAGGGCGCAGAGATCGGACTGCGCACGAAGCTCGTGCCGGGCCTGACCAGTTCACTTGCCTTGTTCATGCTGGATTCGGCCTCGGAGATATTGTTCGTCGGCGATGCCGGCACCACAGAAGTCAGCCGCCCCAGCCGCCGCGTCGGCTTCGAATGGACCAACGATTACAAGCCGACATCATGGCTGAGCCTCGAAGCCGACCTCGCGATGACGCGCGCGCGCTTTCGCGGCAGCAATGCCGATCAGGCAGCGGCCTATGCGGAGCTCGACGGCTATCCGGCCTCGCAGATCGGCAACGCGCCCGGCAATCTCATTCCCGGTGCGCCGAACATGATCGCCTCCGCCGGCATTCGTCTGGGCGAAGCCACCGGCTGGTTCGGCGCGCTGCGCTATCGCTATTTCGGTCCACGCCCGCTGACGGAAGACGCGGCATTCATTTCGCCGGCGACGGGATTGCTGAACGGTCAGTTCGGCTATCGCTTCGACAATGGCTGGCGTATCCAGCTCGATGCCTTCAACATGCTCGACAGCAGGTCCGACCAGATCACCTATGCCTATGGTTCGTTGCTGAAAACGGACTCGCTATTCGCCGCGTGCTTCCCCGCAGGCGGCGGAGCGCCGACGGCGCCCGCCGCCGTGTGCCAGACCGGCATCATGGACCGTGTGCTGCATCCGGTGGAGCCGCTGGCGTTGCGGGTAACGGTGGCCGGTCGGTTCTGATTGCGTCGTTCTGACTTTGCCGCAGCGCAGCTTGCCAATTCCAGAGGGCGGTAGCATCATCCCTCCCAATTAAAAGAGGCAGGGAGGTGTTGATGCTCGCACGGGTTCGCTCCATCTCGCGTCATTGGCCATTCACGCGTGCCAGCGCCAGTTTGAAGGCGCTGCGGGCAATCGTCTCGCTCCCGCTAGCAACAGGGCTCATCATGTCGTCGGCCAGCGCCGCCAGTTATGTCTATGTCGGCAATGCCGACAGTCAGAACATCAGCGTTCTCGAACTGAAAACGAATGGCGATCTCGCTGCGATCGAAACCGTGGCGGTGCCGGGACCGGCCAAGCCGGGCGGTTCGCTGCCGCTGGCCATCAGTCCCGAGAAGCATCGGCTCTATGCCGGTTTGCGCAACGAGCCCTATACGGCCGTGACCTTCGATATCGATGCCAAGACCGGAAAGTTGAAGCTGGTCGGTCCCGGGCCGCTGGCGGATTCCATGGCCTATCTCACCATTGATCGCACCGGGCGATTTCTGCTCGGCGCTTCCTATGGCGGCAACAAGGTGACGGTGAATGCGATCGGGCCGAATGGCGTGATCGCACCGGCGCAGCAGGTGGTTGCCACCGAGCCGAATGCGCATTGCATCATCGTCGATCCCACCAACCGCTATGTGCTGCATACGAGCCTCGGCGGCGATGTCATCTATCAGCAGAAATTCGATGCCAAAGCCGGCAAGCTGACGCCGAACGATCCGCCGACCGTCAGCGTGAAGGCGAAAGGTGGCCCGCGCCATCTGGTGTTCTCGCCCGACAAGAAGTTCGTCTATCTGCTCAACGAGCTCGATGCGGCGATCTATGTGTTTCCGTGGGATGCCGCGACCGGCACCTTGAAGAAGGAAACCCAGGTCGCATCTGCCTTGCCGACGGGCTTTGATGGCAAGCCCTTTGAGGGAAAGCCTTTTGAGGGAAAGCCTTGGGCGGCGGATATCCATCTGACACCGGACGGCAAGTTTCTCTATGCGTCCGAGCGCACCAGCAACACCATCGCGGGTTTCCGCGTCGATCCCAAGACCGGTGCACTGACATCGCTCGGCTCCACCGCCACCGAGAAGCAGCCGCGCGGATTCAATATCGATCCGTCCGGCCGCTATCTGCTGGCGGTCGGTCAGCTCTCGAACAGCATGACGGCCTATGCCATCGACAAGTCGAAGGGAAACCTGACCAAGCTGAGCGAGACGGCTGTGGGCAGGAATCCGAACTGGGTCGAGATCGTGAACCTGCCGTAGCGGTTATGTTGTGGCGCAGGCCTCTCGCTCCCTCTCCCGCTCCCTGCGAAGCAAAGCTTCGCCAGGCGGGGAGAGGTTAGGACGCCATCCGATAGCTGCCACCGATTACCGGATCACCATCCGTCAGCACGATGCCGCGGGCGACGAGATCTTCCAGATGCGCCAGCACCGAATAGCCGGCGGCATTGGTCAGGCGCGGGTCGAGGCCGATATAGATGGCGCGCACGATGGTCGGGATATCCGCTTCGCCCTTGCCGAGACGATGCAGGATCGAGGTTTCGCGGGCGCGGCGGTGGCGAATGAGAAAGCGCACATAACGCTGTGCGTCGGGAATATCCGGACCGTGGCCGGAGAAATACAGGTCCTCGTCACGTGCCGCGAGTTTGTCGAGCGAGGCCATATAGTCGATCATCGAGCCATCGGGCGGCGCGACAATCGACGTCGACCAGCCCATCACGTGATCGGCGACGAACAGATACTTCTTCTCGCGCCAGGCAAAGGCCATGTGATTGGCCGTATGGCCCGGCGTCGCCACGCCTTCCAGCGCCCAGCCGTCGCCTTCGATCACCTCGCCGTCGGCGACAAGCACGTCCGGCTTGAAGTCGCGGTCGGCGCCTGACTCCGGCGAATGTTTTTCGCTCTCGAAGCGCGGCCGCGAGGCGCGGTGCGGACCTTCGGCATAGACCGTGGCACCGGTGGCGGCCTTGAGCGCCGCAGTGTTCGGCGAATGATCGCTATGGGTGTGGGTGACGAAAATATGCGTCACGGTCTCGCCCTTTACGGCATCGAGCAGCGCCTGCAGATGGGCATCATTGGCCGGGCCGGGATCGATGATCGCGACCTTGCCGGTGCCCACGATATAGCTGTTGGTGCCGGTGAAGGTGAAAGGCGAGGGGTTATTGCAGAGAACGCGGCGCACGCCCGGGCGAACCTGATCGACGACGCCGGCCTTCAGCGGATAATCGCGATTGAACGGAATGTCGTCGTTGGCGCCGTTGTCCTTGTCGCTCATGGTCGGTCCTTCCCAGTCTGTTCTCAGCCTGTGATGACTAGCAAGGGGAGCGGGGAAAGCAAACGGCGGCGCGTCGCGGCTGATATGCGTCAGATCTCGTCATTCCGGGGCGGGCGCGGCGCCGCAGGCAACGGGACTGGACCCGGAATGACGAGTGTGTGCTACCCGTGTCCCGTTCCGAACATCAACGACCGGTGCGCGCCGACCCCGGCCATCGCACCGTCGCCGACAGCCAGCGCCACCGAGCCCGTCGCGCGCGCCATGTCACCGCAGGCGAACACGCCGGGAACTGTGGTTTCCTTGAACATGTCGGTTTGCAGGAACGGTCCCATCGGCCCGTCTTCCATGGTGCAGCCGAGTTGCGCGCCGAGGGGCGAGGCCGGGCTGGTGCGCGTCAACGTGAACATGCCGTCGAGCGGAATGATGCGGCCATCAGCGAGTTCGACGTCGACGGATGCTCCGGAGAGTTTCGCGATCGGCGCGTGTTCGATGGTGACGTCGCGCTTCTTCAGTTGAGCCATCTGTCCGGCGTCCGGCTCGAAGGCGCCATTGAGAAACAACGTTGTCGATCCCCAGTCCGGCAGCATCAGGGCGTGATGCATCGACATCTCGGACGATGCCAGTACGCCGATGCGGCCCTGATCCAGTTCATAGCCGTCGCAATACGGACAGTGAAACACATGCTTGCCCCAGCGCTCGGCGAGGCCGGGGACATCCGGCAATGTATCGACCACGCCGGCAGCGAGGATGATGCGCCTGGCTTGATAGCGCGCGCCGTTCTCGGTGCTGACAGTGAAAGCGTTCGCTTCGCCTTCACTCGTTGTGGCCTTCGCATCGACCCACGCGACCGTGGGATATTTCATCAGCTGTGCACGGGCGTCTGCAGCGATCGCGCCGGGGGCGCGGCCATCCTGGCCGAGAAAGCCATGGGAGTGTTCAGCGAAGCGATTGCGCCGCTGGCCTGAATCCATCACCAGAACCTTGCGGCGGGCGCGCACCAATTGCAGCGCTGCGGAGAGGCCGGCATAGCTGCCGCCGATGACGATGGCATCGAAACTCATGATTTCTTCCTTGGAGTCCTGGTAGGCGTTTTGCTGCGATAGTCCTCCGCCCGCGCGTGAAAATCCGCGGCGAGTTGCGCCAGCGTGACATCCGCAAGGCGGCCGATCAGAACCGCTTCCGCGTCCGCGAAAGCCGATGTGAGCGAGTGATTGACGGCCTGTTCGACAAGGCAGGTCGGGCTTTCCAGATGAATGCCCATGGCCATCAGGCTGGGCTTGCCCAGCGCGTCATAGATGTCCTTCAGCGTCACGGTGGCGAGGTCGCGCGCGATCTCCCAGCCGCCGCCATGGCCCTTTTCGGAACGCACGAAGCCGGCATCGCGCAGCCCCGCCATGGTGCGGCGGACGACCACCGCATTGGTGGTCATGCACATGGCCAGTTCGGCCGAGGTCATCGGGCGATTTTGTTCGGCCATGTGCAGCAGCGCATGCAGCGTGGCGGAGAGGCGGCTGTCTCGTCTCATGTAACTTATGATGATACATGATGCCGGGCACGTCAACCCTCCGTCATTCCGGCTTCGCCAAACGAAAAATGCCCGGCGCGAGGCCGGGCATTTCGAAACATTGAAAGCGAGTGGCGCTTAGCCGAACGCCTGGATGCCCGTGATGGCGCGGCCGAGGATCAGCGCATGCACGTCGTGGGTGCCCTCATAGGTGTTCACGGTCTCCAGGTTCTGCGCGTGGCGCATCACATGGTATTCGGCCTGGATGCCGTTGCCGCCGTGCATGTCGCGGGCCATGCGGGCGATATCCAGCGACTTGCCGCAATTGTTGCGCTTCACCACCGAGATCATGTCCGGGTGGAAATTGCCCTCGTCCATCAGGCGGCCGACGCGCAGTGAGCCCTGCAGACCGAGCGAGATTTCGGTGAGCATATCGGCGAGCTTCTTCTGCACCAGCTGGGTGGCCGCGAGCGGGCGGTTGAACTGCTTGCGGTCCAGCGTGTACTGGCGGGCGCGGGCCATGCAGTCCTCGGCGGCGCCGAGCACGCCCCAGGAGATGCCGTAACGGGCGCGGTTGAGGCAGCCGAACGGACCCTTCAGGCCCGACACGTTGGGCAGGAGGTTCTCTTCCGGCACGATCACGCCGTCCATCACGATCTCGCCGGTGATCGAGGCACGCAAGCTGAGCTTGCCGCCGATCTTCGGTGCGGTGAGGCCCTTCATACCCTTCTCGAGAATGAAGCCGCGGATCTGGTTGTCATGGGCGGCGGACTTCGCCCACACCACGAACACGTCGGCGATCGGGGCGTTGGAGATCCACATCTTGGAGCCGGACAGCTTGTAGCCGTCCGACACCTTCTCGGCGCGGGTCTTCATGCCGCCGGGATCGGAACCGGCATCGGGTTCGGTGAGGCCGAAGCAGCCGACCCATTCGCCGGTGGCGAGCTTGGGCAGGTACTTCTTGCGCTGTTCCTCGCTGCCATAGGCATAGATCGGATACATCACCAGCGACGACTGCACCGAGTTCATCGAGCGGTAGCCGGAATCGACGCGCTCGATCTCGCGGGCCACGAGGCCGTAGGCGACGTAGCTGGCATTGGCGCAGCCATAGTCTTCCGGCAGCGTGATGCCGATCAGGCCGAGTTCGCCCATCTCGTTGAAGATTTCGCGGTCGGTGTGTTCATTGAGATAAGCGTCGCTGACGCGCGGCAGCAGCTTGTCCTGGGCGTAAGCGCGCGCGGTGTCGCGGATCATGCGCTCGTCTTCGGTGAGCTGGCTATCGAGCAGGAACGCATCGTCCCACTGAAAATTCGCAGCAGGCTTGTCCTTACCCTTGGGGGCAACGCTCATCGAAATCCCTTTCATATCGTGGCTGGTTCGTGCGCAGGCTTTTTGGTTTCCTTGCCTGCGCATTTACGTCTCACATAGGTCATTGCCGCCAGAGGTGGCCCTGGCCTATGTGGAATTCGGTATTTTAGGTCTTCGACCTTTAGCCATCAAGCTGTTCGTTGCAGGCGATCTCGATGCCGAAACCCGACAGGCCCTTATAGTCATGGGTCGACGAAGTCAGGTGGCGGATCGAGGTGACGCCGAGATCGCGCAGGATCTGTGCACCGACGCCGATTTCACGCCACTGCCGGTTGCGGTCGGCTTCTGCCGACTTCGGCGCATCGAGCGGCTCGACGGGAACCCCCGCAGCACCATCGCGCAGGTAGACCAGCACGCCACTGCCGTCCTTCTTGAAGCGCTCCAGCACAGCCTGCATCTTGACCGGGCCGTAGAAGATATCTTTGACGATGTTCGGTTTGTGAAAGCGCGTCAGCACGTTTCTGCCGTCGCCGACGCTGCCGTAAACGAAGGCCACATGGTGGATCGGATCGAACGGCGAGCGATAGGAATAGCCGTGCAGCGGGCCGATCGGACTCTCGGTAATGAAGCTCGAGACGCGCTCGATCAGTTTCTCGCGCGCCTGACGATAGGCGATCATGTCAGCGATCGTGACATGCTTGAGCTTGTGCTTCGCCGCGAAGTCGACGACCTGCTGGCCCTTCATCACCGAGCCATCGTCGTTCATCAATTCGCTGATGACGCCGACCGGGGCGAGATTGGACAGCTTGCAAAGATCGACCGCAGCTTCGGTATGGCCGGAGCGCATCAGCACGCCGCCCTCCCTGGCGATCAGCGGGAAGATATGGCCGGGGCGGGCGAAGTCATTGGCGCCGGCATTCGGATTGGCCAGCGCGCGGCAGCAGGAGGCACGCTCGTCGGCCGAAATGCCGGTGCCGCCATCGGGCTTGTAGTCGATCGAAACGGTAAAGGCGGTGGTGTGATTGCTATCGTTGTTGACGACCATCGGATCGAGCCGCAACCGGCGCGCATCCTCGGTGGTGATCGGTGCGCAGACGATGCCGGAGGTATGCCGGATGATGAAGGCCATCTTCTCGGCGGTACAGAAGGACGCGGCGACGATGAGGTCGCCTTCGCCCTCGCGGTCGTCATCGTCGGTCACCACGACCATTTCGCCGGCGGCAAAGGCTTGCAGAACGTCTGAAATCGGGTCGGCCATGCGTGTACTCTTGCTCTGTGTGAGGTCCATATGGCGCAGAGCGGCAGGCGGTGCAACCCACGGGATCGTATGGCGGGTCGCCATCGTCCGCAGTGCGGAATTGAGCCCGATTCATCCCCCACATGTGCAGGAAGCGGGAGAAATGCGCAGCGCCGTCAGTCTAGCACAGCGCGACCACGGCTGCACTTTCGATCGCATAGCGCGCATACCGAAAGTCGCGGATGTGCAGCAGGCGGTTGCCGCTCCAGGCGAGCAGCACGAAATACAGCGGCGGTCCGCCGGGATCGCGGACATCGCATACCAGCGCCGCGGCGCGCCCTTCCACCGTGCCGGCGACCAGATGCCAGTCCTGCAGTTTGTCGTAGTTGGTGAAATACTTCGAGACCTCTGCACGGCCGGCAACCTTGTGGCGGGCAACCAGATCGAGCCGCACCTCATCCGCCAGCATGGCGCGGACAGCATCGACATCGCGCGCGTTGAAGCGGTCGATATAGGCGGTCAGCAGCGCATGCTCGCGGGCCGATAGCGCAGGCGGCCGCGCGTCCTCGGGCTCGGCTGCCAGTTCGCGCAGCCGCGCGCGGCCGCGATGCAGGGCGGCCTTGACGGCGGGCAGGGTAGCGCCGGTCACGCCGCCGATATCGTCCAGGGTGTAGCCGAGCACATCCATCAGGATGACGCTGGAGCGCTGCGCCGCCGGCAACCGCATGAAAGTGCGCAGACTGGCGGCGGCGATCTCGCGGCCCTGCACAATATCGGTCGGCTCGATCAGCATTGCCAGATCCTCGTCGGACAGGTCGCCTGCGCGCCGGGCGCGGAGGCGCAGGAAATCCAGCGCAGTGTTGTGCGCGATCCGGAACAGCCAGCCCTCCGGCCTGGCGATCGGGCCCGCATCGGCAAAGGCCTCGAGCGCCTTGATGATCGCCTCCTGAACCACGTCCTCGCCGTCGATCACCGAGCCGGTCATGCGCGCGCAATAGCGATGGAGCTTCGGCCGGAGCTCCCCAAGCAATCGATCGAACGCATCACGGCTGGCGGCCGGCGCGGCGAAATCGCTCATCGTGGATCCAGCATGCGGTAATTGCCGACGATGGTCGCGGCATGCGCCAGCGGCGGTTCGGCGCAGCGCTCCTTGATGCCGCTCTGGAACAGTTTGAAGGCATCGAGCTCGGGCACCGAATTGCGCCCGTCAGCGTCCTCGACAAAGTGAACAAAACTGCCGTCGCCCAGTCTGAGCACCATGTAGCGGACTCCCTCCGGCGCCTTGGCCTGCAGCTCCCGGAACACGTTCTCGATGAGGCGCTGATTTTCCGCAGCCGCATCGTCTTTGGTCCGGTAGCGTATCAAAGTTCGCTTCATTTGCCTGCTCCGTCGTTCGCGCCGGTCGTCACCGCCGGGCTCCTGATCCAAGGACGATGCTGGTGGCGCAAAGGATGCGCAGGCACGAAATTTTTTTTCCTGCATCCTTTGCCGCCCCTCATTCGTCCTCGGGACACAGCCTGCAAGGTGCGGGCTCCTGGAGCGGGATGTGACATGACACAGGGCGACGAGACGACGACGAAAAACTGGGTGCTGGCACTGACCTCGGCCGCATCCTTCATGGCGGCGCTGGACTCGCTGGTCGTGACCACCGCACTCGGTACCATCCGCAGCGACCTGGGCGCCTCCATCGAGATGCTGCAATGGACCGTCAACGCCTACAACCTGTCCTTCGGGGTACTGCTGCTGACCGGGGCCGCGCTGGGTGACCGGTTCGGGCGCCGCCGCCTGTTCGTCGCAGGAATCGGCCTTTTCGTCGTCGCTTCCGGGATATGCGGGATGTCGAAAACCGCCGGCGCATTGATCGCGGGGCGCGCGTTGCAGGGGGCCGGGGCTGCGCTGCTGATGCCGCTGGCCATGGCGCTGCTCGGCGTCGCTTTCCCGCGCGAGCAGCGCGCCAGGGCGCTGGGTATCCTGGGCGGTATCACCGGACTGGCGCTGATCGCCGGGCCAATTGTCGGCGGTGCCATCGCCGCGGGCTTCGCCTGGCAATGGATCTTCTGGATCAACCTGCCGGTCGGCCTGGTGGTGCTGCCGCTGGTCTATCTGCGGATTCCGGAAAGCCGAGGCCCGGCCGCCGCGCTCGACATCGGCGGCATCGCGCTGGTCAGCAGCGCCGCATTTGCGACCGTCTGGGGCCTGACGCGCGGCAACACGGCCGGCTGGACCGCGCCCGAGGTGGTGACGGCGCTGACCGCCGGCATCCTGCTGGCGGTTGGCTTCGTCGCGTTCGAATGGCGCACACCGCAGCCGATGCTGCCGATGCCGCTGTTCCGCAGCCGCGCTCTATCGTCCGGCATCGCGGCCAGCCTGCTGCTCTATGCCGCCATGTATGGCGTGCTGTTCTTCGTCGCGCAGTTCTTCCAGACCGCGCAGGGCTTCGGGCCGCTCGGTGCCGGGCTGCGCATCATACCCTGGACCGCCACCTTGTTCGTGTTCGCACCGCTCGGCGGGCGGCTGGTCAACCGGCTCGGCGAGCGGCCGCTGGTGGTCGGCGGCTTGCTGCTGCAGGCGACCGGAATGGCGTGGATCGCCATGATCGCTGCGCCCGATGGAGCCTTCACCGCATTGGCGGCGCCGATGATCCTTGCCGGCGCCGGGGTGTCGCTGGCGATGCCCGCCGCTCAAAATGCAGTCATCAGCGCGGTTTCGCCCGCCGACATCGGCAAGGCCTCGGGAGCCTTCAACATGTTCCGCTTTCTTGGCGGGGCACTCGGCATCGCCCTTATGGTCGCGGTCTTCAATCGGTTCGGCGGCTTGCAGACGCCGGAGACATTCAGCACCGGCTTCCGGGCCGCACTGGGCGTGGCTGCCGTTCTGTCAGCCGCCGGCGCCGCCGTTGCGCTGATGTTGCCGGACCGCATACGGCCAGCGCTCGCGCCCGCCAGCGCCGCGACGTAACCGCCGGCAGAAGCTACGGCAGCACTTCCCGGCGTTCGGCCAGTTGCGCGTCCGTTTCGGCGCGTTTGGCGTCGAGCAGGCCCTGATCGACGGCCTCGATGACCTCATACAGCGCATGGGCGTCGCTGAGCCGGGGCACGGTGACGTAGTCGGCGCCGGCCGCGTAAATATCGTTGACGTCGCCGAGCACATCCGCCGTCGAGATGATCTTGGCGGTCGGGTTGATCGAGCGGACGTGGCGGACCAGCTTCTCGTTATTCGCGCCCTTCAGGAGCGAGTCCGGCACGCTGAGGATGATGATCTCGGCCTTGCCGACGCCGGCATGGACCAGCGTGTCGACATTGCTGATGTCGCCATAGATCACGTGCTGGCCGCGCCCGACCAGGGTGCGGAAGACGTTGGGATTGAAGTCGACGACACTGATCTGGTCGAGCAGCGATGCGTTCTGGCGCTCGATCTCGGCGAGCAGGGCGGATGCCGTGCGGAAGAAGCCGAGAATGACGATGCGGCGGGCATCGCCATGACCGGCGTGATCGGCCTCGCCGGCCTGGCCGTGATCGAGGTCGCGCAATCCGATCCGCTTCAACGGACCGATCAGCAGGCGCGTGATCCGGTCGCTGCGCATCATGGTGAAGGTCGAGAGCACCGCGAGGATGACGAAGGCAAAGGACGCAGCGCTGGAGGTCTGCGTGGTGATATGGCCGGCAGCAATGCCCGTCTGCAACACCACCAGCGAGAATTCGCTGATCTGCGCCAGATTGAGCGCCGGCAGCAGGCTGGCGCGCAGGCCTTGCTTCATCAGATAGAGCGGCGTGAAGGTGGTGAGCAGACGGCTGACCACGGTGAACACGGCGATGATCAGTGCGAGACCGATGGTCGCGCCGTTCGGGATCGGGATCGTCATGCCGACGGCGACGAAGAACAGCGTAATGAAGAAGTCCCGCAGCGTCGTCACCTTGGCGGTGACGTCGAGCGCATAGGGGAAGGTCGATAGCGATACGCCGGCGACCAGCGAGCCCATCTCGCGCGACAGATGCAGCCGTTCGGCGATCTCGCCGATCAGGAAGCACCAGGCCAGCGCGCCCAGGAGCACCAGTTCAGGGCGCCGTGCGATCTGGTGGAACAGTGGCGGCAGCACATAGCGGCTCAGGATCAGCGCGGTGGCGACCAGCACGCCGACGCGCGCGATCGACAGCGCGATGACGCTGACCTGCAGATCGGCGAGACTCGGCTGCACCGCCAGAAACAGGATCGCGAAGATGTCCTGCAGCACCAGGATGCCGAGGGTGATGCGGCCCGGCAGGGTGTCGAGCTCGCGTTTCTCATACAGCACCTTGACGATGACCACCGTCGAGGACAGTGCGCAGGCGACGCTGAGATACAGCGCATCGAAGCCGCCACCGCCGAGCTTGAGGCCGAGCGCCATGAAGAAGGCCGCGCCGAGCACGCAGCCGGCGATCAATTGCCCGCCCGCGGCGAACAGGATGACCTGGCCGGCGCGGATGATCTTCTTCAGGTCGATCTCGAGACCGATCATGAACAGCATGAAGATCAGGCCGAGTTCGGAAATCGTGCTGATGGATTCGTCCGACTTGACCCAGCCGATGCCGAATGGCCCAATGATGAAGCCGGCAATCAGATAAGCAAGAATCAACGGCTGCCGGGTGATATGCGCAACGAGCCCGATGCCCCACGCAAACAGGATACACAGCGTGATATCGCGGATTAAGTCGTGCATGCACCTGCCGGAAAAAGCTTGTCTTTGCGGCGGCACTCTAATGGTGCAGCGCGTGAGGGCAAAGGGGTAAAATCCGGCATTCAGCGCATGATACACGCGGAGGGCGGTCCAACGAGGCAGCCTTCATCATAAAAGCGGCCTTTAATACAAAAAGGCGACAGGGAGACGACGTTCATGACCACCACCGCACGGTTCGATTACGCGCCATTGCTGCCTCCGGGCCTGCCTGCACCTGCGGCAAAATGGACCGGTCTCGCCAAATACAGCTTTGTCGGCGGGAATAACGACATGGATCAGGTGCCGGTGGAGGGCCTGACCGCTGCCGCCAATGCGGTCATGCTGCGCGAGGGCCGTACGCTGGCAACATATGGTCTGGCGAGCGGTCCGCAGGGCTATCTGCCGCTGCGCGATTTTATTGCGGCCAAGCTGAAGCGCGATGCGAGCATCGATTGCACCGCCGACGACGTGCTGGTCGTTTCCGGCTCGCTACAGGCGCTCGATCTCGTCAATTACAGCCTGCTCGCCAAGGGCGACACCGTCATCATCGAGCGCGACTGTTATCAGGGCTCGATCAACCGGCTGACGCGGATGGGCGTCAATATCGTCGGCATCCCGCTGGATCAGGACGGCATGCAGATGGATGCGCTGGCCACAGCACTGGAAGACCTCAAGACGAAGGGCATCCGCCCGAAATATATCTACACGATCCCGACGGTGCAGAATCCGACCGGCACCATCATGCCGGAGACTCGCCGCCGCGAATTGCTGGCGTTGTCGGCCAGATACGGCGTCCCGATTTTCGAGGACGATTGCTATGCCGATCTGATCTGGAACGGCGAGCGGCCGCCGGCGCTTTACGCGATGGATAAGACCGGCAGCGTGATCCATATCGGCTCGTTCTCGAAATCGATCGCGCCGGCGCTGCGCGTTGGTTACATCGTTGCGCCCTGGGAGATCATGTCACGCATGCTGGCGCTGAAGACCGATGCGGGGTCCGGTGCGCTGGAGCAGATGGTCCTCGCCGAATATTGCGTGCCGCATTTCGCCAGTCATGTGCCCAAGGCGACGCGCGGTCTGCGCGCCAAGCTGGAGACGCTGATGGACGCGCTCAACGAACAGTTCGGCACGGCGGCAGAATTCGATGATCCCCGCGGCGGCATCTTTCTGTGGGTCAAGCTGCCCGCCAATGTCGATGCCATGAAACTGTATCAGGCCGCCCTCAAGGCTGGCGTTGCCATCAATCCCGGCCCGGAATGGTCCGTCGACAAGGCCTATGCCGGCAGCCACATCCGGATCTGTTTTGCCAGCCCGACGCATGACGAAATCCGCGAAGGCATCGCGGTTCTCGCCGACGTGTGCCGGCAGGAGTTCGGCGTGCCCGAGCGGATCGCCAATGTGGAGAAACGTGCGTAGGGATAACTGCGTCGCTGCAATCTAACCTGTCCCCGCAAGTGCGGGGCGAGGGAGCGGGAGGCCGGCGTATCGGAGCCTACTTCTTAGCGCCCTTCGCCGCGGCCTTCGCCGGCGTCGCCGCCTTCTTCGGTGCCGGCGCGCTGTCGACGGCCGTGTTGATATCGTCGATCAGCTTGGTGATGCGCGCCGCGTTGCTGCCGAGGTCGCCTTCGAAATAGCGCGACGACGAGCGGATATCGACGCGCGAGCCCTCGCCGTCGGGTGTGAAGCGGATCGAGACGTCCTCGCGAAAACCCATGATCGGCGTGCGTGCCACCGCCTCGATGCGGCCGATGCGGCGCGGCGGCAGTGGCGGGCGCTCGTCGATCACCAGCCATTTGCGCTTGTTGACCAGCGCCAGGGTCACGTCATAGGCGCGCTGCACCGGCACTTCCAGTTCGACCGGCTCGATATCAGGATAGGCGACGCGCTGCTGTTCGGCGGAGTAAAGGCCGGCATAGACGGCGGAGTTGGTGTCGTCGCCGATACGCAGCCGTGCCAGCGCCTCGAAGCGCGGCGGGTCGATCGGGTCGGTGGTGATGTCGTGGATCTTCGGCAGCTTGCGATACTGGTACGCAAGGTAGCCGGGATAAGCCAGGATCGCCGCGTCGAGCATCAGCGCCACCAGGATCACGCTCATGCCGCGCGATCCGTTCTGCCAGATCGCGGCAAAGCCGGCGAGCGCGACCAGGATCGACAGGCCGGCAAAGCCCAATGCCCCGAAGAAGGTCATCAGCGCCGGTTTCACCTCGAGGAACCCGAAGCGAACGATGATGATCGATGTGAGGGCCGCGAGGGCGGCAAAAACCGCAAGGCGCCGCGCCCACAGCGCCAGGCTGGATACTGGCTCCGACTGGTAGGCGGCCGAAAACCTGCGTGCCATGGGGAATTTCTGCCGGATTGAGCTTGCGAAGGCGCTGATAGCGCCGGGTTCCGAATAGGGTGCTTGAGACCATGCCGGGCCGGGAATTTCAAGGCACTTTGGCGGACACCAGCCCTCATCCT